>VEPB01000191.1 GCA_012026715.1 Methylococcaceae bacterium
CGTCCCTGGTTTCGGCCACCCATTGGCAACAGTCTTACCAGGTGCAGATCCGCTCACTGGATCAACGGGTCAACTACTGCAGCTGCCCGGACCTGGCCAGCAACCGGCTGGGCACCTGCAAGCACATCGAGGCGGTGCTCCACTTCGCTCGCGGCAGGCCGGACTATCAGAAATTGAAGGACCAAGGCTGTCCGGTCTCCTTCGTCTATCTGGCCTGGGAATCGGCCACCCGCCCGGTGATCCGGCTGCAGCGGCGGGCCGACGCGGCCCCCGATCTGGTCCTGGTGCTGGATGAATTCTTCGACGCCGGCGGCGTGTTCAAGGGCCGTTTGCCGGAAGACTTTTTCCGCTTCTCCCAGGCGATCTACGGCCGCGAGGATTTCCTGCTGGGAGAAGACGCCGCCCGCCATGCCCAGCAGTGCGCCGAGGACGCCGCCCGGGCCCTGCGGGGGCGGGAGATCGGAGAGGCCATCAAGCAAAGCCAGGGGAGCCTGCCGGGGGTCAGGGTCCGGCTGTTTCCCTACCAGGTGGAAGGCGTGGCGTTCCTGGCCTCCCGCGGCCGGGCGCTTTTGGCCGACGACATGGGGCTGGGCAAGACCCTCCAGGCCATCGCCGCCTCCACCTGGCTGGCGGATAACGCGGGCGTCCGCCGCGTTCTGGTGGTCTGTCCGGTTTCGCTGAAGCACCAGTGGGCGCGGGAGATCGCCAAGTTCACCGGGCGGCCGGTGCAGATCATCCAGGGTGGTGCCGCCGAGCGGGGTGTGCAATACCGGGCCGATGCCCTGTTCTTCATCGCCAACTACGAACTGGTGCTGCGCGATCTCTCCGTCATCAGCGAGACCCTCAAGCCCGACCTGCTGATCCTGGACGAGGCACAGCGTATCAAGAACTGGCGCACCAAGCTGGCCTCCACGGTCAAGCTGATTCCCAGCCGCTATGTGTTCGTGCTGAGCGGCACGCCGCTGGAGAACCGGCTGGAGGATCTCTACAGCCTGCTGCAGATGGTGGATGCCCGGGTATTGGGGCCGCTGTGGCGGTGCCTGTTGGATTTCCACATCACCGATCAGCGCGGCAAGGTGATCGGCTACCGCAACCTGTCGGAGTTGCGCCGGCGCATCGCCCCGGTGCTGTTGCGGCGAGACCGCAGCCTGGTGAGCGACCAGTTGCCGGACCGCACCGAGGTGACCCTGGACATCCCTCTCTCCGCCAAGCAGATCGAACTGCACGGCAGCGCCATGCAGAGCGCCGGCCAGCTGGCGCAGATCGCCAGCCGTCGGCCGCTGACTCCGGGCGAGCAAAACCGGCTGATGGCGGCCCTGCAGCAGGCGCGCATGGCCTGCAACGCCGCCGGGCTGGTGGACAAGGAAACCCAGGGCTCGCCCAAGCTGGAGGAACTGGCCCGGTTGCTGGAGGAGCTGTGCCTGCAGAGCAACCGCAAGGCGGTGGTGTTCTCCCAATGGGCACTGATGACGGAGATGGTGGAATCCCTGGTGCGCGGCATGGGCCTGGGTTGCGTGCGCCTGCACGGCGGGGTGCCCAGCGCCAAGCGCGGCGAGCTGATGGAGAGGTTCCAGAACGACGATGCCGTGCAAGTGTTCATCTCCACCGACGCCGGCGGTACCGGGTTGAACCTGCAGGCGGCCACCGTCCTCATCAACCTGGACATGCCCTGGAACCCGGCCATCCTGGACCAGCGCATCGCCCGCATCCACCGGCTGGGGCAGAAGCAGAAGGTGCAGATCTTCCTGCTGCTGGCGGAGGACTCCTACGAGCAGCGCGTCGCCCAGTTGGTGAAGGGCAAGCGCGATTTGTTCGATAACGTCATCGACCCGGAAGCCAGCGAAGACGTGGTGGGCATCTCCAAGAAGATGCTGGAAGCCCTGGTGGACGATCTGGCCGCCGGCGCCCCCAAGGAAAAATCGGAGTCCGTGACGGCAGCGGTCGAGCCCGAGGTTGTTCCGGAACCGGCCGAGCGGCAGCCCGGCAGCGAGGCCGAGGAGCCGGAAGAGGAAGACGACAGCATCCGAGGAACCGTCGCGGCCATTCAGGACCGCTTCGGCCGGCGCATCGAACGCATCCTGGCCAAATCCGGAGGCCTCCTGGCAGTGGTCGAGGCTTGGCAGGAGGGGGATGAAGCAAGCGCAGAGGCGTTGTCGGGCGCGCTGCCGGTGGCGGTGATCGACGGGCGCACCTGGCGCAGCCTGCAGCGGCTGGAGAGCGCATCCCCGCTGGCGGAGACCCGCACCCTGTTCGAGCCTGCCGAAGTCCCAAAGGAGAATCCCCTCCACGCCCTGGCGGCTGAGAAGCTGCGTTCCGCCGAAGTGTTGCTGGAACAGCGATGCAGCGCCGGAGTCATGGAGCTGCTGGCCTCCGCCCTGCTGCTGAAGATCGCCGCCCTCCACGGCCAGACCCAAGCGCCGCCGGCCACCGAGGCCGCGGGTTGGCTGTACGGTGACGTCGTCCCTCGCGGCATCCTGAGCCCGGACCAGACATCGGCGGTAGTCCAAGTGGTCTCCCTGAGTCTGGCCAGCAGCCTGCCGGAATCACTGATTAGCCAGGCGGCGGCGGATACGGGAAGGCTGTTCGCCGACTGGGCAGGGTAAGGCGGATTCGGCGCGGAGCCGCAATCCGCAGCAGGCGGACAGCCACCGAGTTCTCGCTTAGCCCATGGCTACCGCCACCCGCTTCTCATCGGTGACAAACTCGATGCCGGCGTAGCTGCCATCGCCTTCATGCCCCTGAAACAGGCTGACGGCGATGAGCCACACCTTGACGATGCGGGCCGGCAGCGGGCCGCCAATATAATCCTGGTAATCCCGGTAGAGGTCGCGCTCCTCGCTGAGCCATTCCCCCAATCCCGCCGAGCCCGAGCGGATCACCACATGGGTTTCCCGTGCCGTCCAGGTGGGGATGGGGCAGCGGTAGCCGGTGCCTACCGGCAGTTCGGCGCTCCAGTAGTAGGTGATGTCCTGGCCGTTGTCGAACTCCACCGCGATGCTCAGGTAGTCGTGGCTTTCCAGCCGGTCTTCCCTGACCGCCGACGGGAGCCGGTCCAACCGCCATTGCCAGCGCAACCGGGTGGCGGGAGTGAGCGGCAGGTCGACCTCCCGCTGCAGCAGGCCGACGTCGCGGTGGGTGTGGCAGCAGATGGCCGGCTGCCGATCCGGAGTGAGACAATCGCGGTAGATTTCCGAGGGCCCCACGAACCACAGATGCTTCCATCCTGCCGGTTCCACGGGCGGGTGGGCGAGGCGGTCGATTTCCGCCGCGACGAGTCCGCCGACATCGCCCAGCGCCGCCAGTCGCCGCAGGTTTGCCAACGGCGCGCCCGGCCAGCGCAGGATCAGCACGGTCAGCCGGCCGGCGGCCAGAGCGTAGACTTCGTCCGGCGTGGCCAATTCGCCGGTGCGGCTCGCCCATTCGCCCGGGAAATAGCTGGCCAGGTACAGCCGGCCAGCCGTGTCGGCGGTGAAGCTGTTGCCGGCGCGGGTGCCGCGGAAGATTTCCCCGCCCTCGCCGATGCGGAACCAGAGCTGGAAGCCGGCGCCGAACCAAAGTCCGGTTCCCTTGAGCTCGGTGCGGCCCCATGCGAAAGTCGTCACCGCCTCGCCTTGTTCCAGATCGATGCCGCTGTCCAGCCAGGGCTTGAGGTCGCAGGGGATTTCGACGAAGTGGCGAGCGTTCAACAGCTCCGATGGGCCCCGCTTCAGCAGGGCCTCGAAGCCGGCGCGGAACTCGGAGTGGGAAAGGGCGTCGCTCATGGAAAACCTCCCGGGTGCTTGGCGTAGAGTCGATGGAGCGTCATCATGGCAGTCCGCCGATTTGGATGACACCCGGCGGATTGTAGCGACGACCGACCCTTCAGGACTTGCACGAATCGGCTATGCAACTGCGTTATCCCCATCACGCCCAGCTTTACCTGGGGCCGGGCTGGGCGCTCTATTGCGGGGCGATCCAGCGGCTGGAAACCCATGTCTATGGCGCCGATGTGATGCACGTGGGCATTTACCGCCCATTCCGTATCCGCTTCGGCCATGGCGAATGGCGCAGCGTGTCCTGCGCGGTGGTTCCTGCGGGTACCCATCACGCCCTGGATATGGCCGGCGGGATACACGGCAAGCTGTTCGTCGAGAAAAACAGCGCGATCGCCGCGGGTTGGCGCCACCGTTTCGGCGGTGGCGCGGGCGGGACCGGCCACGACGCCGAGGCGGTGGGGTTTTTCAGGGAAATCCACGAGCACGACCCGGCGCGAAGCGAGGTGGAGCAGCGGCTGGAAAGCCTGTTGGGGGAACGCGGGCAGACGGTATCTGCCAGCGATCCCCGCATCGTCCGGGTGACCGAGTTGCTGGCGGGCGAACCCGACCGCAACTTTTCCCAGGAGGAACTGGCGCGGCTGGTGGGCCTGTCGCCCTCCCGCTTTCTGCATTTGTTCCGCCAGCAGACCGGCCTGCCTTACCGGCGGTTCAGAGGCTGGAATCGCATGATGGCCGCCTTCGGCCGGCTCCACGCTGGAGATAGCCTGACCCGCGCCGCCCTGGAAGCCGGTTTCGCCGATTC
>VEPB01000023.1 GCA_012026715.1 Methylococcaceae bacterium
CGCTCCTTCTCCAGGGATTCCGGAATCGGCTTGCCGGTGAGTTCGGACACCTTCATCAGGAACTCGTCGGTCCACTCCAGCCCCATGGGGATGTTGAGTTTGGGGATCTCGTGCTTCCAGGTGTTCTCGACGAACTTCTTGGTCTTCTCCAACTGCCAGGGCTGCAACAAAACGGTGCTGATGGAATTGGGGGCATCCTTGATCTCGTCCAGGGTGGTGCCGCCGGAATACATGCGGAACTTGCCGTCGGCCGGGGTATCCAGCACCTCGGTCGGGTCGCTCAACAGACTGTGGGACACGCCCATCTCGTCCAGCATGCGGTGGATCACCCGGAAGTTGCCCAGGTAGGTCTCGAAGCCCGGCACGATGTTGAGCTTGCCGTTCTTGCCCGGCTCCTTGCCCTCCATGTAGTTGAGGGTGAAGTAGCGGGCAATGCCTTCGAACATGTTGTCCCAGCCGGTGGTGTGGCTGCCGACGAAGCTCGGGGTGTGGGCGAAGGGCACCGGGAAGTCCTGCTCGATGTGACCTTCCTTCTTGGCGTTGTTGATGAACGCGTTGAGGTCGTCGCCGATGACTTCCGCCATGCAGGTGGTGGACACTGCAATCACTTCAGGCTTGTAAAGGGCCTTGGCGTTGGCGAGTCCGTCGAACATGTTCTTCTGTCCGCCGAACACCGCCGCGTCTTCCGTCATGGAGTCGGAGACGCAGGAAATCGGTTCCTTGAAGTGACGGTTGAAATAGGTGCGGAAGTAGGCGACGCAGCCTTGCGATCCGTGGACGTAAGGCAAGGTCTTTTCGAAACCCAGGGAACACAGCACCGCGCCCAGCGGCTGGCAGGCCTTGGCGGGGTCTACGGTCAGGGCTTCGCGCGCGAAGTTCAGTTCCTGGTACTCCTTGCTGGTGGTCCACTGGAACACCTCGTCGATCTTCTCCTGGGGATGGCGCTCTTCGTAATTGTCGCGCTTGTCGGCAAGCATCGCCTTGTAGTCGTCTTCGCGAAACAAGGGATAACTGGGTTTGATGTTATCTACAGCCTGGCTCATGGTCTTTCTCCTTTGCGCGCCACCAATCTGTGGACAGACGCAAATAAGGGTTGATCGATCAATTCCCTCTCCCGGTGGGAGAGGGTTGGGGTGAGGGCCGAAGCGCCCAAGATTTCCGCGGGATAGCCGCGAACTCGAGGCATCCGGCTCCCTCACCCCCGCCCCTCTCCCAGGGGGAGAGGGGCGCCACTTCTCTCTTAGGCGCCCGCTGCCGCGCGCACCGGCTCGGCTTCGGAATCAGCCTTCTTCCAGGGCGGCTGCATCTTGTTCCAGCACGGGTTGTTCAGGGTCAGGTCCATGTCCTTGGCGAAGATGGCGAAGCCGTCGTAGCCGTGGTAAGGACCGGAGTAGTCCCAGCTGTGCATCTGGCGGAAGGGGATGCCCATCTTCTGGAAGATGTACTTCTCCTTGATGCCGGAACCGATCAGGTCGGGCGTGACCTTCTTGACGAACTCCTCGAACTCGTAGCCGGTCACGTCGTCGTAGAGCAGGGTCGCGTTGCCCATCTCCTTGATGGTGCGGTCGTAGTCGTCGTTGTGGGCGAACTCGTAACCGGTGCCAACCACTTCCATGCCCAGATCCTCGTAAGCGCCGATGACATGACGGGGACGCAGGCCGCCGATGTACAGCATGACTCGCTTGCCTTCCAGGCGCGGCTTGTACTTGGCGATGACGGCCTCGTACTCGGCCCGGTATTTCTCGATGACTTCCTCGGCCTTGGCCTTGATGGTGTCGTCGAAGAAGGCGGCAATCTTGCGCAGCGACTCGGCGATCTTGGTGGGGCCGAAGAAGTTGTATTCCATCCACGGAATCCCGTACTTCTCTTCCATGTGGCGGCTGATGTAGTTCATGGAGCGATAGCAGTGCACCAGGTTCAGCTTGACCTTGGGGGTCAGTTCCATTTCCGCGATGGTGCCATCGCCGGACCACTGGGCCACCACGCGCAGGCCCATCTCTTCCAGCAACATGCGGGACGGCCAGATGTCGCCGCCGATGTTGTAGTCGCCGATGATGGCCACGTCGTAGGGTGTGGTCTCGAAGCTGTTGTCGCCGTCGCGGTTGGCGATCACGTAGTCACGGATGGCGTCGTTGGCGATGTGATGACCCAGGGACTGGGACACGCCGCGGAAACCTTCGCAGCGCACCGGCACCACCGGCTTGCCGATTTCCTTCGCCGCCTTCTTGGAAACCGCCTCGATGTCGTCGCCGATCAACCCGATGGGGCATTCCGACTGGACCGAGATCCCCTTGTGCAGCGGGAACAGGGTTTCGATCTCGTTGATCATCTTGGCCAGCTTCTTGTCGCCGCCGAACACGATGTCCTTCTCCTGGAAGTCCGAGGTGAAGTTCAGGGTGACGAAGGTGTTCACGCCGGTGACGCCGATGTAGTAGTTGCGACGACCGCCGCGCGAGTACTGGCCGCAGCCGACCGGTCCGTGGGAGATGTGGATCATGTCCTTGATGGGACCCCACACCACGCCGCGGGAGCCGGCGTAGGCGCAACCGCGGATAGTCATCACGCCGGGCAGCGACTTGCGGTTGGAGGTGATGCACTTGCTGGACTTTTCGATGGACTGGTCATTGACCGCCAGATGCTTGGCACGGTCTTTCTTGGCTTTCTCGGGGTAAACCTCGAGCACCTCCTGGATGAGGGCTTCGGTTTCCTCGCGGGTTAAAGCAGCCATAGGGCCTCCTATGTTGTAAGGTGGGTTAGGCGGAGCCGTAACCCACCGAATTGACGCTTCACATCGGGTTGGCTTTGGCAAACCCGACCTACATGGTTACGCTGCAGCCACTTCGTCCGCAGCGGTCTTGCCGACGATGGACTCGTCCTCGGCTTCCATGATGCCGAACTCCATCAGCAGGTCTTCCAGTTCGTCCATGGAGATCGGGGTCGGGATGACCAGACGCTTGTTGTCGTTGATCTTCTGAGCCAGGGCGCGATACTCGTCCGATTGCTTGTGGCTCGGGTCGTACTCGATGCAGGTCATGCGGCGGATTTCGGCGCGCTGCACGACGTTGTCACGGGGTACGAAGTGGATCATGAAGGTGCCCATGCGCTCGGCCAGGGCCATGATCAGTTCGTCTTCGCGGTCGGTGTTGCGGGAGTTGCAGATCAGGCCGGCCAGACGGACGCCGCCGGAATTGGCGTACTTCACGATGCCCTTGGCGATGTTGTTGGCCGCGTACATGGCCATCATCTCGCCGGAGCAGACGATGTAGATTTCCTGAGCCTTGTTCTCGCGGATGGGCATGGCGAAACCGCCGCACACCACGTCGCCCAGCACGTCGTAGAACACGAAGTCCAGCTCGTCGTCATAGGCGCCTTCTTCTTCCAGGAAGTTGATGGCGGTGATGACGCCGCGGCCGGCGCAGCCGACGCCCGGCTCCGGACCACCGGACTCGACGCACTTGACGTCGCCGTAGCCGACCTTCAATACATCTTCGAGCTCGAGGTCCTCCACGCTGCCGGCTTCGGCGGCCAGGTGCATGATGGTGTTCTGGGCCTTGGAGTGCAGAATCAAGCGGGTGGAGTCGGCCTTGGGATCGCAGCCGACGATCATCACCTTCTTGCCCATCTCGGCGAGGGCGGCGACCAGGTTCTGGGTGGTGGTGGACTTACCGATACCACCTTTGCCATAGATTGCGCATTGACGTAACTTTGCCATTGTGTCCTCCTGTAACTGGGTTGGTGTGTGGCAGGCAAACGCAACTGCAGTAATGCACCGCCCATGCCAACCGGAGGACACACCACAACCAATTGATTTATATATAGTCAACCACCACTCGCCGGGTTCATGCCGGTGTAACAAGTCCGACAATCCGGCCCGTTTTGTAGGGTTTGGATACTGCTGGCGGATCGTTCGCAGGCCTCCACGCCCACCTTGAATGTTTATCCGGCCGTCTCCCGGAACCGGCGCCGTTGGCGCACCGAGGCTGGAATGGTCTAATGCGAAGCCGCAGGCCCACTCTTCTCCTTGCGAGGGATTTCCGATGCCCCAACCTCTTTCGATGAACGCCGCCTGGGCTCGCCTGGCCCGCGCGGCTGCGCTGCTGCTGCTGTCGGCAATGCTACAAGCCTGCGACCGCGGCCTGCATTTCAGTATCCGCTTCGACGACGCCAGCGGCCTGCAGGTGGGCGACCCCCTGGTGCAGGACGCCACCACGGTCGGTCGGGTCACGGCCATCGAGCCACAAGCCCCGCGGGGACAGCTGGTGGGGGTGATGGTGGAACGCCAGTTCGCCGGCGCCGCCACGGCGGATTCCCGCTTCTATCTGGCCGATCACCCCGAACAACCGGATCACAAGAGCATCGTGATCGAGCAATCCCATCCCGGCGGCAAGCCGCTGGAGGAAGGCGCGGTGGTGCTGGGATCGACCCGAGCGCTTCCGGACCTGTTGCCGTTCCGACAGATCATCAAGGAATTCGGCGGCATGCTGAAAGACTTGCGGGATCAGGTGGAAAGGTTCCGCCAGCAGTTCGAGCAACTGCCGGACACGGCCGAGGCGCAGCAATTGAAGGAGCAATGGCAACGGCTGCTGCAGGAATTGAACGACGCCCAAAGTTCGGCGGAAGGTTCGGTTAAGAAGGATCTGATCCCCAAGCTTCAGGAGCAGATGGATGCAATCCGCAAGCGTCTGGAGGAATTGCGGCAAGGCCCGGCGCGTCGGCCAAAACCGCTGGAAACCTGAAACCGGCGTCATCCGAGGCGCACCGTGGCCTGAATCGGATTGCCCGCGGGCCACAGCCCGAAACCTCGACGCAGATACCGCTCAGGACACCGCCAAAACATCCAGGTGATGGCGACGGTAACGATCGAAGCAGGAGGAATAGAGCAAGACGAAGGACTTAGGCTGCCTGACCGTTCGTTGCCGTTCAGGCCGGCAACGGATCATCGCCTCTCTTGAGCTCAGTTCGCCGGGGGATTCAACGATGACTCGCGCAATCCCTGCAGTGGAACGTATCAGTCCACAATCCGAACCGCAGAGCCGTCAACGAAACGTCGACGCTGGCCGCGCATGGTTAGCGTCTTTCCAATCGAATGCCGCCGCTTCATCACGTATGACAAGCATGCAGCGAGCCGGGCAGAAGAAAAACCAGGCGACATAGAGAACTGCACCAATAATCCACCACAACATGCCCATCCCCCCGTTTCCGGCAACGTCAAGCTGAGTGAAGTGCGATCGAACAGCCTTAGGGAGCTTAGCGTCATTCACGAAAATGTCTAAAGAAATTGATCAATTTCCGGATTGCCTGAACGGAAAAGCCGGTAACGGGCACCGATTCTTAACGCCATCGGCGCCGGGCGGGCGATATTCCAGGACTGAGTTACTCGGAAATTATGCGGGCCGACCGAGCCCAGAATCGAACTTCCTCCTGCCGGTTTCACCGGCGCCCCAGCTTCCGACCGGTTCCGATTAGCCACTAAATCGCTGTGGTTTACATGTTGCAAATCATGGCGTTGGCTTAACATCGGCAGCGGCGGTCAAACGCCGTTGCCGATTCAAGCGTATCCATTCAAAAGGAGCATGATCATGAAGAACCCATCCCCATTCGTCGTCCTGTTCGCAAGCTGCCTGAGCCTCTCTGTCGCCGCCGAGGCCAGACCGCCCTTGGATTGCGGCCGTGGCGCCTCGCTGGCCCAGGCCGTGGCCCGCGCCAAGGCGGGCGACAGCCTCATTTTCACCGGCAGCTGCGCCGGACCTGTGGAAATCATTCAGGACGACCTGAGCCTGACCGGCCAGGGCGCTGCCACGATCGACGGCAACAATCAGCACACCGTACTGCTCATACGCGGTGCCCGGAACGTCAAGCTGGCCGGCTTCGACGTGCAGCACGGCATCAACGGCATCCAGATCGCCAGCCAGGCGCAGGCTTCTCTCAACGGAGTGAACGTCCACGATAATGCAGTGTTCGGTATCGCCGTGCTGGATCATGCCGGCGCCGCCCTGAATGCCATCGCGGCCCGCGGTAACGGCGTCAGCGGCCTGGACGTGGAAAACACCTCGGCAGTGGCCATCAACGGCAGCTTTACCACCGAAGACAACCGGGTGTTCGGCATCAACGTCAACAACGGCTCCAGCCTCAGCCTCAACCAGGCCGCGTTGATCGCTCAACGCAACCTGCTGGGTATCCAGATCGGCACCGGCGCCAACGTCTTCCTGGCCGACAAAGACGCGTCAATCACCGCCCGCGACAATGCCAGCACGGGGCTGACGGTGGTCTCCGGCTCCCACCTGGTGTCCTTCGGCGGCCGCATCGAGGCCAGCGGCAATGGCCGCAACGGGGTATCGGTCAATTCCAAAGCAGGGCTGGACCTGGATGCCGCCTCGGTGCTGGAGAGCCACCACAACGGCGCCAACGGCGTACAGCTAGCCGAAACATCCGTCATGACCCTCTTCAACACCACCGGATTCTCCGGCGTTCCCGGCGACACCACCCTGAAGTCCCACGACAACGGGGCCAACGGCATTGCGATCCTGTCCGGTTCCAACATGACCCTGGTCAACCAGGTCGTGCTGGAAAGCCGCACCAATCATGACGCGGGTGTGCTGGCGGACAACGGCAGCGCGGCGACCCTGCTCAACGCGACCCTGCAGGGCAACGGCACCGACCTGCGGCTGAGCTTTGGCGCCCGCGCCGACATCCGCGGCCTGTCCACGGTGGACACCATCCAGTGCGACCCGTCGGTGCTGAGCCGGGGCGACATCACTTGTCCGGCTCCGTAGTCGCCGTTGGACCGAGGCACGGGAGCGTCACCGCTGCCGGTCCGCCAATTCGGCCCGCTCAGTGAAAATCCCGGCTGCGGGCCACCAAGCCCTGCAGCCAGGAGCTGAGGTCGATTAGCCTGCCCGCGACCAGATGGGTGACGCCGGCTTCATGCTGAACCACGCCGGACACCGCCAGCAGGGTGGAGTGCAGCAAAGCCTTGCGCTGGACTTCGGCCACCTTGGCCCAGACGATGAGATTGGTCTGGCCGGTCTCGTCTTCCAGGGTCACAAAGGTGACGCCGGAGGCGGTGCCGGGCCGTTGCCGGCACACCACCAATCCGGCGGTGCGGGCGATGGCGCCGTCGCGCACGCCGAGAATCTCCTCCGCCGACTTGATGCCGCGGCGAGCCAGTCGCTCCCGCAGCAAGGCCAGGGGATGGCGGCGAAGACTCAAGCCGGAACTGGCGTAATCGGCGACAACGTTATCCCCTTCGCCGGGCACCGGCAGCATGGCAAGCGCTCCGTCGGCCGGCGGCGCCGGCAGCCAGGGATCGCCCGTCTCCAACCCGCTCACCTCCCAGAACGCCCGGTGGCGGTGGCCGGCCAGTCCGGCGAGGGCATCGGCGGCGGCCAAAGCTTCCAGGTCGCGGCGGTTGATGCCGGAGCGAGCGGCCAGATCCTGCAGATCGCTGAAAGGCCGTTCGGCTCGTGCCGCCGTCAAAGCCTCGGCGGCTTGTCGCGAAAGCCCCTTAACCAGGCGCAGCCCCAGCCGAAGCGCCGGTGCCTCGAGCCCCTCTATGGGAGGGACTGGGGTGGAGGACCTGGCTTCCAAGCTGCAGTCGTAGTCGCTGTAACGCACATCGATGGACCGGACTTCTCCTCCATGACGGCGCAGGTCCTGCACCAACTGAGAGGGTCCGTAGAACCCCATGGGCTGGCAGTTGAGCAGTGCACAGGTGAAAACCGCCGGATGGTGGCGCTTGAGCCAGGCGGAGGCGTAGGCCAGCAGGGCGAAGGAGGCGGAATGGGACTCGGGGAAGCCGTATTCGCCGAAACCCCGGATCTGCCGGTAGATCTGACGGGCGAAAGCTTCATCATAGCCGCGTTCCTGCATGCCCTTCAGCAGTTTGGCCTCGAACGGCTCCAACCCGCCCTGGCGGTGCCACGCCGCCATGGCGCGGCGCAGCTGATCGGCCTCGCCGGCGCTGAAGCCGGCCGCCACCATGGACAGCTGCATCACCTGCTCCTGGAAAATGGGCACGCCCAGCGTCCGTTCCAGCACCCGCTTCACCTCCGGGCTGGGATAGCTCACTGGTTCCAGGCCCTGGCGGCGGGCCAGATAGGGATGGACCATGTCGCCCTGAATGGGACCGGGCCGGACGATGGCGATCTGGATCACCAAGTCGTAATAGTTGGCCGGCCGCAGCCTGGGCAGCATACTCATCTGGGCGCGGGATTCCACCTGGAACACTCCGATGCTGTCGGCTTGCTGCAGCATGGCGTAGACCTCCGGGTCCTCCGGCGGGATATCGGCCAGGGTCAGCGGTGGCTCCGGCGTAGGGTGGGCGCCGCCCACCACAATCGGCGAATCAGAAGCGGAGGATATTGGCAGGGCGGCGCCCACCGTGCCCCGGGCGATACCGTAATCCTGCAGATACCCCAAAGCCTTGCGAATGGCGGTGAGCATCCCCAAGGCCAGCACATCCACCTTCAGCAACCCCAGACCTTCCAGATCGTCCTTGTCCCACTGAATCACGGTGCGATCGGCCATGGCGGCATTTTCCACCGGCACCAGTTCGGACAATTCCTGCGCTGCGATGACGAAACCGCCCACATGCTGGGACAGGTGACGGGGGAATCCCCGAAGCTGCTCCACCAACTCCAGCAGGCGGCGTATGACGGGGCTTTCCGGATCGACCCCGGCGGCCTTGAGCCGGTCGTCGCTCAACCGGTAACCGCCGAGCCGGTCGATTTCGCGGACCAGCCGCGCGATGCGATGGCGGTCCAGTCCCAGCGCCTTCCCCACGTCGCGCACCGCGCTGCGGCTGCGGTAAGTGGTGACGCTGGCGGCCAGTGCGGCGCGGTGGCGGCCGTACTTTTCATAGATGTACTGGATCACCTCTTCGCGCCGCTCATGTTCGAAATCGACGTCGATGTCCGGCGGCTCGCCCCGTTCCTTGGAGACGAAGCGCTCGAACAGGAGATCCAGCCGGGCCGGGTCCACCTCGGTGATTCCCAGCGCGAAACACACCGCCGAATTGGCCGCCGAACCCCGCCCCTGGCACAGGATGCCGCGACCGCGGGCGAAATCCACCACATCATGCACCGTGAGAAAGAACGGCTCGTAACCCATCTCGGCGATGAGCTCCAGCTCGTGTTCGACCTGCCGGCGGACCTTGTCCGGCGAACCTTCCGGCCAGCGCCGCCGCAGTCCCCGTTCGGTCAATTCGCGCAGCCACGATGCGGGGCTATGGCCCTCCGGCACCAACTCGCGCGGATATTCGTAGCGCAGTTGGTCCAGGGAGAAATGGCAACGTTCGGCGATACGAAGCGACTCCGCCAGCAATTCCGGTGGGTACAACTCGGCCAGGGCCGGCAGCGGCCGCAGATGACGCTCAGCGTTGGGGAACAACCGGTAACCCAGGCGGGCGAGGGGCACCCCATGGCGAATGGCGGTGAGGGTATCCTGAAGCGGCTTGCGGCTACGCCGGTGCATGTGGACGTCGTTGCACGCCAGCGCCGGAATGGCCAGATCGGCTGCCAACCGTTGCAGATCGATCAGCCGATCGGGGTCGCCCCCCTCCAGAAACAGGCCGATGCCCAGCCATAGCCGATGAGGGAATACAGCTGCCAACCAGCAACCGTCGTCAAACTGGAGACCGCAACTGGGCAGCCAGATACAAAGGCAATCGTCCGTCGGGCTGTCGGCCAGATCCTGCCGAGTCAGCCGATAGCTACCCTTTTCGGCCTGCCGGCGTGCTCGGGTGATCAGCCTCGACAATTGCCCATAAGCCTGCCGATTCGGAGCCAATAACAGAAACTTGAGGCCGTCGTCGAGCCGGAATTCGCCGCCGACGATCAGCGCGA
>VEPB01000245.1 GCA_012026715.1 Methylococcaceae bacterium
AACGGCCGCTATCGGGTCCATCTGACGGCCTGGGACCAGAAAAGCCGCTACTGTGAAGATTCGATCGAAGTGGTGGTCGGCACCCCACCGGATACAGACTCGGGCTTCCAGGCCGTGGCCGAGACCGTCAGGAATCTGGCCCAGGCCGCTCAGGCTTCCCGCCCGCACACTGCGGCGAACCTGGGCGGTGCCGCCGGGGATAAGGTCGTGCTTCCCTACGAAGACCGCTCGATGCAATGCACCAGCGACACGCGCGTCCTGCCCGATGCCGAGCTGCCTTACCCCGTCGGCGCCAACAGCATCAAGGCCTATGTCTACCAAAAAGCCTTGCAGCCGGTGGCTCTCGGCTCCGACAAGGTCAGCTTGCGCTACAGCGCTGCGTCCAATCCGTCTGACCCGGCCGGCAACTATTCCTTGAACTCCACGAGCCGCAACTGGCCCATCGACGCGGCGGCGCCAGATGCGCTGCTGCAAAAAGGCGAATTCTTCGATCGCTATCGACGACCGCCAGGGACGGATCTGGGCGACTTCTACCGCAGCTGGTCCCTGATGGAGTTCATGAATTGCGGCCTGGGCAACTGCGAGGGGCCGGCCCTGGTGCCTGACGAGGGGCCCACCGCCGCGGCCCTGGAACCGCCGGTCAATGCCGATCACGGCCGGTACATGCCGGGCTTCGAAGCGCCGTATTCGGAAAACCGGCCGCAGGCCTTTGGTGAATTCAATCCGGGCGATAGCCGTTTTAGCGCGGTGTGGCTCCCCCTGACCGACATCGACGACCTCGGCCAGGTCAATCCGACCCCCGTCTTCCGCGTGGAAGCGCTGGATCCGAACGGCCAGACCCCCTTGGCCGCCACCGACGTGACCCTCACCGCCGGCCGCGATTTTCACTGCCGGGAATGTCATGCCTACGGCAAGATCGGCGCCAACCCGGATGTCAAGCGAACCGGCAACAGCGGACAGGCCGCTGTGATGTGGATGGACAACCCGGGCAGGACCCTGCCGGACCAGGAGTACGACGCCCTGATGAACATGACCATGCTGCATGCCTTCTACGACGATCAGATGATTGGCATGACCAGCATGATGGAGCAGATGGAGGGGACCATCTACGACGACGGTCCGGTTGGCTGCGGCGGGGCTGGCAGTTGCCATTCCGAGCCCAAGGCCCGGGATCTGTTGCAGGGCATCCTGGGCCCGCTGACCGGGGCAGATGCGGCCGGCAGCATGTCCAACGCCATCCACCGCCTGCACGGGCGCTTGCAGTACAACGACGACAGGACCGACATTCTGCGCGACGACACGGGGCGCTACCTGTGCGGCGGCTATAACCATTTCAACACCGACTGCGCCTTCGATCCGGCCCGCAGCCTGTTCCCGGTCAAGGACCCGTCCACCGGCGCCATCCTGCCGATGGAGCAGAACTGCCTGCGCTGCCACAGTGGCGAGCGGGAACAATGTTACCGCGACCGCATGTACACCGCCGGTGTGACGTGCTATCAGTGCCACGGCGACATGCAGGCGGTGGCGAATCTCCACCCCAAGCCCGAACCGGGGCGGGACGGCAACGCCTACCGACTGGAATGGCTGGAGCAGCCCGACTGTGGCTCCTGCCACACCGGCAGCGGCAATCGCGGCGGGTCCGGCGAGCCGGGTTATTTCAGCGCCGGCGTGAAGATCCTGGCGTTCGCGGAAGACGATCCATCGGCCACGCCCAACCGGATCGACCGCGCCAACCCCGACGAACGCCGTTTTGCGGTGACGCCGGTCACGGCGCTGCCCCAACAACCCATCGCCGGCTACAACCCGGTCCTGCAGTCCGCCCTTTACCGCCTGGGCCAGGATCGCCACGGCCAGGTGGCCTGCCCGGCGTGCCACGGTGCCGCCCACGCGGTCTGGCCCAACCGCAACCCGAATCACAACGATAACCTGACGGCCCTGGAACTGCAGGGCCATACCGGCACCCTGCTGGAGTGCACTGTTTGCCACACGGCGGATTCCTTTGCCAACCTGGATGACCTGGACGAAGGCTTGAAGGTCCCCGATCCCAAGACCGGCGTCCTGGGCGGGCCGCATAATCTGCATCCGGTCAACGATCCTTTCTGGTGGAAGTCGGCCGCCGGTGATGTGCCCAACAGCGACGGCAGCACCAGCGGCGGCTGGCATAACGACATGACCAAGCAGCCCGGGGCGGCCGGTGAAGACCAATGCGCCGCTTGTCATGGCAATGACCACAAGGGCACCCGCTTATCGAAAACCCCGGTCGATCGCGTATACGACTTCCGTGACTCAGTCGATCTGAAGCAACTGCGGAAAGCCGGCATCAAGCCAAGGGTCACCGTCAAAGCCGGCACGCCCATCGGCTGCGATACCTGCCACAGCATCGAACTCAGCTGCACGGGGTCCTTCAATGCCAGCTGCGGCCAGCCCTCCAATCAGGTGGCCGGCGCGATCAATGGACCGCCTTCCATCGACCCGCCCTACCACTTCGATGCCACCATCGGACGGGATCTCAAGGTCGCGATGGGCGCCAGCGACCCCGACGGCGACGCCGTCAGTTTCGATGTGGCCGGCGCGCTACAAGGGGTCAGCGTCGATGCCGACGGCCACCTGACGGTGACCGGCGATGCGCTCCAGCAATGGGCCTATAACCATTCGGGCTTCGCCCCCGAGGGGGAATTTCCGCGGCCGCCCTTCAGCGACGAGATCCGCCTGATCGTTGCCGACGAGCGGGGCAATTACACGGTGCACCCGTTTACCTTGACCCTCACCTGCCCGAGCGACCTGATCTGGGACAACACCGAGAACCGTTGCAAAGCCATCGGCTTTACCGCGTGGTTGAGCTCCGTCGGCATCGATCGCGGTAGCGTGTGGAGCTATCCGGTACCGGCCGTTTCCGCCACCGGCCGCAAGCTTTCCTTCGCCTTGGTCGATCCGGTCCCGCCGGGCATGTCGATCAACGGCAGCGGCGTGATCACCTTCGACACCCACAACACCCCGCCCGACGGCTACTCGGCGTCCGTTGCGGTCACCGACGATATGGGCAACCGCTCAGACTTTTCCATCTATGCGACGGTTTGCCAACCGCCCATGCACTACACCGAAATCCCGAGTTACGGGTTCGCCTGCGCTGGCGCGGTTCGCATCACCTCAAGCCCGGACTACGGGGTGAGCCGCAACGGGGTCTACACCTACCAGATCGCCGCCACCCAAGCTGACGGCAAACCACTCAGCTACACGCTGCTGGATCGGCCGGACGGCATGACCCTCAGCGAGACCGGGCTGATTCGCTGGGACGCAACGGGCCACGACGGCGAGCAAGCCTATTTCCGGGTCGAGGTCAACGACGGTCTCGGCAGCTATTTCCGCCAGGAAATGAACGTCACCGTCTGCGGCGGCGAAACTCCCGTCTGGGCCCCGCAGTCAATGTCCCACGGCTGCGATGTCGGCCCCATTCGGTTCCGCTCCAGGCCGGCGAATTGGGTCAGTGCCAATAGGGCCTACAGCTATCTCATCAAGACCAGGAATATCCGCGGGTTGCCGGTGAACTACGCCCTGGAGAACGCCCCGGACGGAATGCAGATCGACGCCAATGGCCTGCTGACCTGGAATACCACCGGTTACGCCGGGCAGGTCGTGGAGTTCGCCATCGTCGCCACCGATGCCCAGGACGGTTGGGCAAAGCTGGCCGTGCCCCTCAACGTCTGCCCCCTGGAAACTCCGGTCTACGACCCCGCTCAGGGCACTTGTGTTGCCCAGTAACGGGCTTTGGCGGCAGCGGTCCGAAGCCATCCTGGACGAGGTCGGACCGCGGGCATGCCCCTTCGGCAGCCTCCGCCGTATTGCTGCCAACTGGACCTAGCCCGCACGGAAGCATCGACGATCACCGCTTCAGAGATTCCCCCTATGAACCCGTCCCCAAAGTGGCTTGCCCGGATCGTGCTGTTGTTGGGATTGGTGACGGCCAACGCCGCCGCCGCCACCGGACCGCGGCTCGTCATCACCCAGGCCATCCGTTCCGGGAACAGTCTCACCGTCACCGGCAAACTGAGCAAAAGTCCGGCAACGGTGGTCGACCTCTACGACAGCAGCGGGCGCCCGCTGGGCCAGGCCACCGTGGATGGCAATCGCCGCTTCAGCTTCAGCAAGGCCGATGTGGACCGGCCCGAATTGCTCTGCTCGGTGCGCGCCAAGACCGGCGATGCTGCGGGCGCCGCGGTGGTCAAGGGCCGCGCCAAGGCCTGCGCCAAGGCGCCAGTCTGCAAGATCCTGAGTCCGGTCGGCACGCTGCCGGCCCAGTTCGACACCGACGTCGGCTTCAAGGCCCAAGCCGGCCTGAAAGACCGGTCCGCCAAACCGTTGCGGATGGAATGGGACTTCGCCGGAGGTTCCATGGGCGAGGCACAGACCTCGTCGGCCGAACTCAGCTATCGCAAAGCCGACGGAAAAACCGCCAAGGTCCGTTTCATCCGGGACAACACGCGGTACCGGGTGCGTTTCACCGCTTGGGACAACCAGCAGCGCTATTGCGAAGATTCGGTGACCGTGGTGGTGGGAACCCCTCCGGATGTCCTTGACGCATTTCAGGACACCGCACAGTCAGTCAAGTCACTGGCACAGAACTCCGCCGATTCCGCCCCCGTCGCGGGGTCCGCACGGAACGCGCCGGACGGCGGTCTGGTCGTCCTGCCTTCCCAGTTCCTCTCCATGCAGTCGTATACCGACTCCTGGCTGGCACCCAACCTCCATGTGAATATCTGGCCCTTCAGCTCGGTGAATGCGGTGATCTACCGCAAAGGCCTGAAGCCGGAGGCCGTAGGTCCGGATCAGGTCGATCTGACCTATGCGGCGGCTTCGAACCCGACCGACCCGGCAGGCCGCCATTCCATCAATTCAACCAGCCGGAACTGGCCCGCCAGCAGTTTGATGGCGGAAGCGCTGTTGCCGAAAACGGACAGGTTCGAAGTCTCGGTGCCGGCACAACCGGACCCCGATCACCCCAGCTGGAGCTTCGTCGATTCGGTCTGGGGTACCGGAGTGCCTGGCCTGCCAGACCTCGGCTTCGGCTTCGCGGCCCCTTCGGCCATCAACCCAAAGCAGCGCAATGCCATGCCGGGCATCGGCGATCCCTACCGGGTCAACCAGGCCCAGCCATTCGACAACTATGACCCGGATCGCCTGTGGTTCTCGGCCCTGTCGCTGCCCGTTTCGGACATCGACGATGTCGGCCGGATCAATCCCTATCCTCTCGTTCGGATCGAGGCCAAAGCGACCGACACCCGGACGCCGGGAGCGGCAACGGACGCGGTGATCGATTCCGGGCGGGATTTGCACTGCCGCGGGTGTCACGAGAAAGGTGGCCTGGCGGCCGACCCGGAAAACAACTGGGCGGTGAAGTTCTACGAATACGGCCATCACGCGCTGCCGCAACATCCGACCACCGACCAGCCAACGTTTTATGACGCGCCCAGCCAACGCCTGGAAGATCGGGAATGGGCGGCCTACCTCAATATGGCCAGTCTTCATGATTTCTACGAAGGCATTGGAACCCTCAGCCACGCATTGGGCGGCATCCTCCATGGCCACACCGGCGACCCGCTGGACTACCGCGACAGTGGCTGCGCCAACTGCCACGCCCAGTGGCAAGGCATCGCCATGGGCTTTGCGGTCAACCCCGCGGTCATCAGGCAGTCGTACGGCCAGGATGAGTTGTTCGAGGGCGGGAGGACCGGACTGCGCGGCTACGACAATTCCGCCGCCGTCCACGGCTTGCACGGACAGCTCATGTACAACGCGGACCGAACAGGAATCCGCAGGTTGCCCAACGGCCGCTTCGAGCGCTGGCATCCGGAGGATGGTCCCAATCCGGCGCCGCTGTTTCCGGTCAAGGATGCCGAGGGCAAGCCCCTGCCCCAGGAGGAAAACTGTCTCAAGTGTCACGGAGGCCATCGCGAGCCGGGCTACCGGGATCGCATGTATAGCGCCGGAATCACCTGCTATCAGTGCCATGGCGACATGCTCGCGGTTGGCGGTTTCTACCGCCTGTCGGCGCCCTTGGCGGACGCCCATGACCGGCGTATTCCCTGGTTCGACGAACCCCAGTGCGGCTCCTGCCATACCGGCAACGCCAACTTGGGCAGGTCCAAGCAAAATGGCTATTTCAGCGCCGGAGTCCTGAACCTGGCGTTCGAAGAAAACGATCCGTCGGCGGCTCCGCGCCGGCCCCAGGTCGACCCGGATGGGCTGCGCTTTGCCGTGCCGAACACCGAAATTGCCCTGGACTACAACATCGACCGCTCGGCACAGACCTCGGCCGGGACCGAATTGCTCCCGCCGACGTCTTACAAGTCCCTGCAAACGCCGCTTTTCCGTTTGGGCAAGGACCGGCACGGCAGCGTTCCCTGCGCTTCCTGCCACGGCGCCGCTCATTCGGTCTGGCCCAATCGCAATCCCGCCGCCAACGACAACATCACGGCGCTCCAACTCCAGGGCCACACCGGTCCCATCCTGGAATGCGACGTCTGCCACAACGCCGATTCGTTCAGGAGTCGCGACGACCTGGACCAAGGCACCAAAGTGCCTGAACGAACGGATGGCGTCCTGGGCGGCCCCCACAACCTGCATCCGGTCAACGATCCCTCTTGGTGGCACGCCGCCGAAAACGACACCGCCAACAGCGATGGGACGACCTGGGGCGGCTGGCACAACGATTTCGCGACGACCCCGGGCGCAGCCGGCGAGGACCAGTGCGCGCCCTGCCACGGCAACGACCATCGGGGCACCCGGCTGTCGCAAACGCCGGTGGACCGGGTCTTCGACTTCTCGGATTTCGACTGGGGCACGCTCCGGCGCGCCGGTTTCAGGAAGGCCGTCATCAAGGTGGCCGCTGGCGCGATGATCGGTTGCGATACCTGCCATGACATCAAGACCAGCTGCCGCAACTCCCCCAACCCCGGTTGCGGCACTCAAGAAGGTTATGTCGGACCGGTCAATCGTCCGCCGGAGTTCGTCTCGACGCCCGCCACCGAGGTCGTTGTCGGACAGCCGTATCGCGCGACGGTGCGCGTCAGCGATCCCGACGGGGATCAGGTCAATGTGCGCATCGGCGTGAACCCGACACCCCCGGACGGTCCCAATGCGGAATTCCAGGGGACCTTGTCGCTGGATGTGGCCAGCGGGGTACTTTCCGCCGACTGGAGTCAGAAGGACATCATTCAGGCCAGCGCCTGGACTTACATCCTGACAGCCGACGACGGCCGCAACGGCGTCACCAATCAGTCCGTCACGGTCCAGCTGAAATGCCCGAACGGGCTATTCCTGGAGGACCGGCGGTGCATCAAGATCCGCATCAGTTCCCGGCCCCAAACCAGGGGGCTGGATGCCGGCCAGACCTACACCTATCCGGTGCAAGCAGAGCACGGCGACGGCCTGCCGCTCGAATACAGCCTGGCCGAAGGCGCGCCGGCCGGCATGACCATCGATGACAGCGGCCTGGTGACCTGGGTCGCCGAGGGATTCACCGAAGAATCCAACTACGGTGCCGAGATCGTGGTCCGCGACAGCCTCGGCAACGAAGCCCGCCAGAGCATTTTTGGATGGGTCTGCGTCAACTCGCAACACTACGATGCCAACAAGGACGCCTGTGTCGGGCCGATCACCATCACATCGATTCCGCCGGGCGGCGAGACGTACTACCAGGTCTATGGCATGGACCTCGGCCAGACCCTCACCTATCAATTTTCGGCCACCCATAAACAAAACCTGCCCATCCGCTTCAGCCTGACCCGCGCTCCCGCCAGCATGCAGGTCGATGCAGCCACCGGAACGCTGAACTGGGCCGCCGATGCTCCGTCGGTCGGCGACCACTACATCACGCTGCGGGTTAGCGACGGCGTGGGGGGGCTGAGTCAACAGCCGTTTTTCCTCTCCGTCTGCGGTCCCCCCACGCACTGGGACTCCGAGCAAGGCGTTTGTCTGGAGTAGCGCCCGGAGCCGCAACCGAACCCCCGAACTGATCCTGGAACCCCATGAATGAGCAAGATGACGCCCATGCCAGCCCGGAAACGCGATCTATCTCTTACGACATTGCTGAGCCTCCTCGTATTCATGGGTTGCCAGCCCGCTTTGGCCAAATCCTCCAT
>VEPB01000583.1 GCA_012026715.1 Methylococcaceae bacterium
CCCCTCGGCCAGGCTCACGTTACCCCGATCGGCCTGCAGCACGATGCTGCCGGCGTCGGAATAACGGGTCACTCGCGGGCCGAGCTGGACGGCGCGTCCGGAAACGTCGACGACGGTGCCTTGTTCGAGGCTGACGTCGCCTTGACGGGCGCGCAGTTGCAGGATGCCGGAGGGAAGCAGGAAATTGCCCGTGCCGTGAATGGCATCGGCGTCCAGGGTCCAGCTGACGCCGTAGCCGGCATCGCCCGATTTGCCATCCAGCTTTGCCAGCGTGATGTCATGCCCCGCCGCGTCGATGCGGGTGGTCGCGCCGTGGCCGCCGGTGAATGCGGCTGCGGCCAGATCCAAGTCACCGCGCACCGTCAAATTCCCCGAATCGGCCAGCGTGCCGTCGGCCCTGCGGCCCAGGCCCTTGATCGCACCGTCGCTGTGCAGAGTCACTCGATCAAAGCCCTTGATTTCATAATTACCGCTACCCAGCACCAACTCACGGGTGGCCCTCAGTTCCAGGCTACCGGTGCCGTCAGCCACACCCTCATCACCGACCGCTCCGCCGTTAGCCAGCACCACCCGATCGGCCGCCAGGCTGGAACTGCCAACACCGTGACCCTTGATGGCGGCCGCGTCGATGGTCAGGCTGGACGCTCCGGCGGCCGGTGAGATGGCGCGCAGATTGACGCCACCAAAGAGGTTCAGGTTATTGCGGCTGGTCAGTTCCAGCTCGTTGACCCGCAGCTTTGCCAACTGGCCGTTGTCCAGCACCAGGCCGGAGGCTCCGGCCGGAACCTCGCCCAGGCTGATTTCCGCCGCATGAAGCGCCAGCGCGCCGCCATTCATGGCCAGATCGCCGGCCAACAGGGTGTCCTTGGTGGAATCCAGCAGGATCGAGCCGGCCGACTTCAGCTGCGCCCCTTGGGCAATGTCCAGCACCCCTCCGTTGCCGGTCACGCCCAGGTCCCGAGTCACCGCCGCCTGGCCCGCCGATGACACCCGCAACAGGGCGCCGTCGCTGCCGCCTGCCGCGTTGGTCCCCGTCAGGGCTTCGCTGCTGCCACCGCTGCCGCTGCTTTCCACCACGGCGCCGGATTCCACCGACACCCGGTCGGTAGCGGCCAGGATCACCTCGCCGTTCTTCAGATGGGCTCCGGCGGCCACGGTGACCGTCGAAGCGCCCACCGTCAGCCGGCTGCCCCCGATTTCCCGGCTACGCTGCCCGCCCAGCAGAATGCTGGACACATCGAGGCCGCTCAGATCGGAAGCCAGCAGACTCACCACGCCGTCCCGGTTCTGGCCGGCATTGGCCACCACCGCCAGCCGGTCGGCTTCAATGTCCAGATGCCCGCCCACACCGTTGCCGTAGGCCAAGGTCTGCACATCCCCCGCCAGGCTCAGGCTGGCCGCCGCCGATAGCGTCAGGTCGCCGGCATCCCGAGGGAGGTTGGGTATGGACACCCCGCTTCTTCCGGCTTTATCGGCGAAAAACTGGTTGGCCTGGAAAACGTCGTATTCGGCCCGCGACTTGGCAGCCGAACCCGGCTCCACCGCAAAGCCGTTCCAGCGCGCGTCGGCGATGTCGGTGCCGGCCGCGCCGTAGCGCCCCGCCACCACGGTGGCGCCTTCCGGAATTCCAAATGATTGGCCCGGCGCGATATCGGTGGTATTCGCCTGCGGCGTCACCAGGTAGGCGCCCGGCAACAGGGCGTAATGGGCCGGCAGCAGGGTGTACCAACCGGCCGGCAAAGCCGACCCGCCCGCCAGATAGACCCGGTCGCCCACCTGCAGTCCGGATCCATTAAATTCGCTGGGATCATAGGGCGTCATCAAACTGTTGTAGCCGGGCATGATTGCGAACTTTTGCTGGTAACCGGCGCTATTCGGATCCAGCACGTCCACCGAACCGCCCGGCCCCTTGATCCATTCATAAGCCGTCAGGTTGCCGCCGCCGTTGAGGTTCACCTTGGAACCCTGATCCAATTCCACCTGCTCACCCTTGAGCGTGATCGACTTGGCAGGCAACTTGTCGAAAACCAGCAGCCGGCTGCCATCGGCCTCCAGCGGGAAGATCCAATCGATACCGCCCTGAACTTGGCCAAATGGCACGTTACGGCCGACGCCGCTCACCGAAGTGATACTGCCTTTGCCGAGCTCCAACAGGCCCGTGGATTGAAGGTTCAACTGGCCGAATGGCGCTTTCAAGACTCCGTTCTGGTGGATTTCGCCGGCCTTGACGGTCAGCGAGCCCCCAGCCGAGTACACCGGCGCCCGCGCTTCGGCGGTCCCTTCGATCGTCACGCCGCCTTCCCCGGCATCGATGGTGTAATGGGTCAAGGTGGCCGGATAGAGCTGATCGGCCCGCAACTTCAGGTCGCCCGCGAGCCGCAGGCCACCGAGATATTCCTTGTCGGTGACCAACTCGCGGATGCCGCGCATCCGCAGGTCGCCGGAACTGTTGAGCCCCAGCTTGCCCACTCCCTGGGTTGACAAGCCGCCGATCAGCTCGATGCCCTTGGCGGTCACGTCGATTCGGCCGTTGCCGGCCGTGGCAGCGGGCCCTGCACGGTTCAGGCTGGAACC
>VEPB01000153.1 GCA_012026715.1 Methylococcaceae bacterium
CGGCCACGGTCAAGGGCCGGGCCAAGTCCTGCGCCAAGGTTCCGGTTTGCAAGATCGCCTCGCCCCTCGGCAGTGTGGAGGCCGGCGTCGATACCGATGTCACGTTCAAGGGCAAAGCGATCTTGAAAGACAGAGCCGCCGAGCCGCTGCGGGTGGAATGGGACTTCGCCGGCGGATCCATGGGCGTTGAAACCGGCAACGCGGTTAGGAAAGGCTTCAAGCGTCCGCGCCAAACCAAAGCCACGGTCAAGTTCATCCACGACAACACCCGTTATCGCGTTCGTTTTACCGCCTGGGACGCCAGGCAGCGCTACTGCGAGGACTTCGTGGAAGTCGCCGTGGGCACGCCGCCCGACATGCTTCCAGCATTCCAGACCGTCGCGGACTCTGTGGATGCCATGGCGCTGCAATCGCGCCAGTCGGCACCGCCTATCGCCGGCGCGACGAGCGCGCTGCCAGGCAGCTGGGTCGTGCTGCCGTTTGAAGACTGGACCATGCAGACCGCCACGGACTCCAAGTTCGCCGGCCCGCTCTACATGCCCATGCGGCCGCAACTGAACACGATGACCGCTCAGGTTTACCGCAAGGCCCGCCAGCCCGAATTAGTCGATTCCACCCAGGCCACCCTGACTTACCAAGCTGCTTCCAATGCAGCCGATCCGGTCGGACCAAACTCAATCAACTCAACCAGCCGGAATTGGCCGACCGATGCCTCTCTCACGGAAGCCAATCTGAAGAAGAGCGACCTTTTCGAAAATTGGATCAGCGCCCTGGCGCCTGACGTTCCCCCGGGCCTGCTGCCCGTCAACCGGGGATTCAACGATGCCGCCAGCGGATATTTCGGCTCCTTGGTCACCGATGGAATCGGCGATCTGGGGTATTCGATACCGGATTACGAACGCCCTGAAAGCGCTCCGATCCGCTCAGGCATGCCGGGTATCAACACCCCCTTCCAGGCCAACGAGCCGCAAGCGATTGGACTGTTTTCCACAAGAGAAAACCGCTTCAAGGCGCGCGGACTTCCCATCACCGACATCGACGACCGGGGCCGGATCAATCCCTTTCCTCTGTTCAGGATTGCAGCTCAGGCCCCCGAGGGAACATCGGCGCCCGCCACCGATGCCGTGCTCACAGCCGGCCGCGACCTGCATTGCCGGGAATGCCACGCCCAAGGCGGGATCGGCGCCAATACCGCCAATCATTGGCTGGGCCAGTTCATATCGGGACACGAGGTGCACGGCGACCACGGTGATCAGCCGCAGTTCTTTCCGACAAGCGACACATCACTCGCCGAACAGGAATTCGCGGCACAGTTGAATATCGTCAGTCTGCACGACTACTACGACGCGGTGCACTTCCTGGTGGCCGATCACGATTACCGCGACGTTTTCAGCAACGGCTGCAGCCAGTGCCACGGAACCGTACGTCTGGACGGCTTGGCCTACGCCTATTTCCCGCGGGTTCGCGCGCTTTATGACCCCAACCTGTATGGGGAAGGCGGCGAAGACCGTGAAGGTGGCCGGACTTACCACATTCCCATGTCCGATAACGCCGCACTGGTTCATGCCTTCCACGGCAGTCTGACCTACAACGAGAGCAGGGACGACATCATGCGCTGGCCAAGCGGACGGTTCCGTCGCTGGAACGGGGAATTGGACGGCGGAGCAAACCCGCGTCCATTGTTCCCGGTCACCGGCAAAACCGGCGCTCCGCTGCCCATGGAGGACAACTGTCTCAAGTGCCATGGCGGCCTGCGCGAGCAGGCGGACCGAGACCGCCATTACACGGCCGGCATCACGTGCTATCAGTGCCATGGCGACATGCTGGCCCTGGGCACGCTGAAACCGAAGTCCCGGTTGCACAGCGACGGCATTACGCATCGCATCCCCTGGCTGGAAGAACCGGATTGCGGTGCCTGTCATACCGGGAACGCCAACGATGGAAAATCCAAAGCACAAGGATTCTTCAGCGCCGGCGTCAGGGAGTTGGCTTTTGATGTCGCCGACCCCACGGCAACCCCGCTGCAGCCGAACCGAAGAGATCCGGATCAGACCCGCTTTGCATCCCAAGTGGTCGATATTCAGCAGGAAATTACCGACGTGGGCTCCCCTCGCCTGACCAACCCGTCCTTTCGCCTCGGCAAGGACAGCCATGGCAACGTCGCCTGTGCCGCGTGCCACGGTGCTACCCATGCGCTCTGGCCCAACCGGGATCCCAAGTCCAACGATAACGTCGCCGCCCTGCAACTGCAGGGGTACCCGGGCACGATACTCGAGTGCGCCGTGTGCCATACCGCCAATTCCTTCGATAATCTGGAAGACCTCGACGGCGGCAAATACATGCTGGACCTGGCCGGCATTAGCAACTACTTCGGGGGTTCCGGCATCTTGGGCGGCCCCCACAACATGCACCCGGTCAACGATCCCAACTGGTGGCTGAAAGCCGCGGGAACCGCCAAGGGCGCGGAAGACAATACCGGAAGCAGTGGCGGCAGCGGAGGTTGGCACAACGATCTCGCCCAGCGGCCGGGTTTGCGGGGCGAAGACCAGTGCGCGGCCTGCCACGGCAACGACCACAAGGGAACCCGGCTGTCGCGAACGCCGGTCGAACGGAGTTTCGACTTCAGCAGCCTGGACCGGGACAAGCTCAAGGCAGCGGGGATCAGGAAGACCTTGATCAAGGTTCCTGCCCACACCGTGATTGGCTGCAACACCTGCCATTCCATCAAGACCAGCTGCCTGAAATCGCCCAACCCCTACTGTGGCACTGCCAAGGGCATGTCCAAAGCGGCGGAGAATTTCCCGCCAACATTCACCTCCGAACCGGTAACCACCGTCACCTGGGGCGAACCCTATCGCTATACGGTGATGACCCATGATCCTGACGGAGACACCGTCACCTTCCGCATCACCGCCAATCCGACACCTTTGGGCACCGGCGCTGAGCATATCAACGGCGCGCTGACACTGGACGATACCAGCGTTGTGGTTACGGCCGACTGGGCCACTCCGGACAAGGACATCGTCCAGGCTGTCAATTGGAGTTATACCCTGACCGCCGACGACGGCCATGGCGGAGTGACCAATCAGGCCGTCACCGTCGACCTCGTCTGTCCGGACGGCAAGTTCCTGATTCAGACGGATTGCCTGGCCATCCGGATCACCTCCGAGCAACCGGTCCTCGGACTCGATGCCGGCACGGCGTTTACCTATGCGGTGAAGGCAGAGCATGCACAGGGGCACCCACTGACCTACTCCCTCGCCGAGGGGTACCCCGAGGGCATGCGCATCGGCAGCGACGGGGTACTGACCTGGGATACCACGGGAATTACCGACGAACGCGAAGGGATCGCCGAAATCGTCGTTGCCGATGCCAGCGGCAACGAGGCGCGTCAAACCATCGTCGTCAGCGTATGCGCCGGTTCTCAGCACTACGATGCGGCCAGCGGCTGCGTGGGGCCGATAACCATCACCTCCCCACCGCCCGGGGACTCTGGATCGGTCGGGTTGAACGTGGGCGAGAGATTTCAGTTACAGGTAACGGCCAGTCATCGGCAGAATCTGGCGCTCAGCTACAGTCTGACGGGTGCACCGGCAACCATGCCCATCGGCAGCGCCGACGGCCGCATCGATTGGACCGCAGATCAGGCATCGGTGGGCTACAGCACGATTGCTGTCACGTCCAGCGACGGCCACGGCGGCCGGGCCCGCCAGACCTTCTATCTCAACGTCTGCGCCGCGCCTCAGCATTGGGATGCCAGCCAGGGTGGCTGTGTGGACTAAATCGGGCCCAGCCGGGCGAAAACACCCAGACGGTAGCCGCGACTTGTGCGATTCGACACACTGAATGATTCCGCAGGTTGAGATTAGCCGCTAACGAATTGAAACATGACACGTTTCCGGCGTGGCACCAGTTTTGTAGTCGAATGCTTCGGGCTTCGCCCGTTCTTTCAATAACCGCAGCATCCAAGGAACTCGCCGTGCCAATCCTGCATCGATCTCCGTTCTTCGGGGCAACCTACCCCGTCCTCGCTGCCGTGACCTTTTTGACAGTACTGAGTTGCCAAGCCGCTCATGCCAAGCCATCCATCGCCATCACCCGGGCGGCCTGGTCGGAAGGTACTCTCACCGTCAGCGGCAAACTCAAGAACAGCGCCGCGACGACGGTTGATTTATATGACAGCAGCGGACGGCGACTGGGCGAGGCGCCGGTCGATGGCAAGCATCGCTTTACCCTGAAACGCGCCAATCTCGACCGGCCGGAACTACTCTGCTCGGTCAGCGTGAAGACGACGGGAGGCGCTGTCGCCGTGGCGGTGAAGGGGCGCGCCAAGCGCTGCGCCAAGGTTCCGCAGTGCAAGATTCTGTCGCCGATGGGGAGCGTGACGGCGACGGTGAACACCGACGTCAGCTTTTCCGCCAAGGCCGTGCTGAAGGACAAAAAAGCGCAGCCTTTGAAGATGGAATGGGACTTCGGCGGCGGCGCCATGGGGGAGGCCGTGCCGGGCACCACGCCGACCACCTATCTTCGCCCCACCGGTCACGAAG
>VEPB01000247.1 GCA_012026715.1 Methylococcaceae bacterium
CCCGCCTGGCTCGGTGCCGATGCCTGGCTGGATGAGGCGACGGTGGCGCATTTCGAGGCCTATGTCCGCACCGCGGTCGCTCATGTCAACGGCTTTCTCGCAGGGCGCGGACAGCCGCCGGTGCGCTATTACCTCACCGTCAACGAGCCCAACATGCTGGTGCTCAATACCTATCTGGGCAATCAGTTTCCCAGCGGCGGCGGGCGCGGAATCGGCAAGGCGCTGACGGCGCTGGGCCGGCTGTTGGCGGCTCACGTTCGAGCGTACAACGCCATTCACGATCTGTATGAGCAGTCCGGGTGGCCTTGCCCTCAGGTATCGCTGAACAATTACTGCAGCGACATCTATTGGTGCGACAAACTGCTGTTGGATTTGTTGTGCATGCGGCAGCGCGGCGTGGCCGAGGAAGCGATTCGCGCCGATCTGTTGGGACGCTCCACCCGCTTCGAGCAGGCGCTCAAGAGCTGCCGGATCCCGTTGCGGCGCGATGCCGCGGCTTTGGCCGGGGCCTTGGTTCGGTGGCTGTTCGATCGCATCGGCAGGAATCGGTTCGAGCTCGCCAGTCTGACCGGCTTCGTCGATGCTTTGCGGCAATCGCCCCGTGCCAGGGTGTTGGATTACGTCGCGCTCGACTATTACGATCCCTTCGCGGCCCACGCCTTCCGCTGGCCGGTTTTGTGGGATCACGAATTTCAGAGCGCCTCGCTGCGGTCCTGGATGGTGAACGCCATCACCAGCAAGTGGTGGGACTGGCGGGTCTTGCCGCAGGGCATGCATTTCTTCTGCCGGCACTATTCGGAAGACCTGGGCGGATTGCCGGTGCTGATCGCCGAAAACGGCATGGCGTTGCGGCGGCGGTTCGACAACAGTTATTCCCACCGCAGCGACCGGATGACGCGCAGCGACTTCATTCGGCTCCATGGCGAGGAGGTCTTGCGGATGGTGGGCGCGGGCATCCCGTTGTTCGGCTACCTCCACTGGTCGCTGTTCGACAACTACGAGTGGGGCACCTATACCCCACGCTTCGGGCTGTTCAGCCTGGATTACCCCAAGGGCACCGGACGTTTCGAATGCGACCATCTGGATGACTGCGCCTCGGCGACCTACGCGGAAGTCGTGGCGCGGGCTCGCCGCTCAGCGGGTTGATCGCCGTTGTCATCAAACTGTAACGGTGGGACGGGATAGTGGGGCTTCCAACGTGTACCCCGCCATGACAGTCCTCGAGTTCGAGCTACACCGCAGCCTGTTGCCGGCTGCCGCGTCGTCCGCCCAGCGCGCCGCCCGGAGTGCCGCCGCGGAAACCCGCATGACCTGCCGCGGCGTCGACGTTCACTATGGCGCCAAGCAGGCGGTGGACGGCGTCAACCTGGACATCCGGTCTCACGAGGTGCTGGCCTTCATCGGCCCGTCCGGTTGCGGCAAGTCCACCCTGCTGCGCTGCCTCAACCGGATGAACGACAACATCGAGGGCTGCCGCGTGAGCGGCGACATCCGCCTCGACGGCCAGGACATCCATGATGCCGCCATGGACGTGGTGCCCCTCCGGTCCCGGGTCGGCATGGTGTTTCAGAAGCCCAACCCGTTCCCCAAGAGCATTTACGACAACGTGGCGCTGGGTCCCAGGCTGCACGGCATGGTGAAGACCAAGGCCGAAACCGATGCGGTGGTGGAGGACGCACTGATCAAGGCGGGACTCTGGGAGGAGGTGAAGGATCGTTTGCTGCAGCCCGGGACCGGGTTGTCCGGCGGTCAGCAGCAGCGCCTCTGCATCGCCCGAACCCTGGCGGTGCAGCCCGAAATCATCCTGATGGACGAGCCCTGCTCGGCCCTCGATCCCATCGCCACCGCCTGGATCGAACAGCTGATCGAGCAGCTCAGCGCCGAGGTCTCCATCGTCATCGTCACCCACTCCATGCAGCAGGCCGCGCGCGTGTCCCATCGAACCGCCTTTTTTCACCTCGGGCGGCTGGTGGAGCTGGGCAGCACCAGCCAGGTCTTCACCAAGCCGCAGGAGGCGCTCACCGAGCGTTACATCACCGGCTTGTTCGGCTAAGTATGGAGGGTCCGATGAGCAGTCAGCCGAAGCATATCGTGCACAGTTACGACGAGGAACTGGCAGAAGTCCGGCGGCAGGTCGGCACCATGGGAGAGCTGGTGGCGACCCAGTTGGAAAAGTTGATGGATGCCGTGGTGCGCGAGGACTCCGCCGTGGCGTTCGGCATCACCAAGCGGGAAGCCTGGGTCAACCAGCTGGAGGTCGAAGCCGATACCCAGATCTTCGTGCTGCTGGCCAAGCGTTGCCCAGTGGCGGGAGACCTGCGGCTGGTCATGGCGGCGTCCAAGATCGTGACCCACCTGGAACGGGCCGGGGACGAGGTGGCCAAGGCGGCCAATGTGCTGCTGGAACAGTTTCAATGCGAGTCCGGCAGCATCCCGGCCGATTCGCGGGATGCGATCCTGGAAACCGGCCGGCGTGCCTACGGCGTCTTGCGAGAGGCGATCGGCGCCTTCACCGCGACCGATTTCGCCCTGGCCCGGCGGTTGATCGGCAGCCGCGGCAGCTCCCACAGCGAACTGGAAGGCTCCATGCGCCGCATCATGGAATCGGTGGCGGTCGGACCCAAGCCCTTGAACGATGCGGTGAACCTGATCCTGATCCTGAAGGTGCTGGATCGCCTGAACGACCTGGCGGTGGAGATCGCCAAGGACGTGCTGTTCCTGGCCGAAGAACCGGCTGCTGCGCCTGGCTAAAGTCAGTGCGCTGTCACGAAACCGTCACAAGCTCCTGATAGCTTAATCAGGATGCTTCTGGCGGCAGCCTCTTGCGGCCGTCGGAGCATGCATTCGCGACCCAGCGCATCCAGACCCTCCTGGAGGACCGCCATGACCTACATGCCTCAAGCTCTGTCCACGGCAGATCGTGCCGATTTGGTCAAAAGCTACCACCATCTGGAACACCCCAGTTTCGCCGCCCGCCTTTCCAGCGTCATCGGCACTCCCATCGAACTGACCTTGAAGCTGCTACCGCGCTCCTGGTACCGCTATCTGCACCGCTATGTGGAAGCTGCCATCGAAGGCTGCCTGGATGTGGCGATGACCAGCCTGGAGAACAAGCCGGCGAACGCCGCCGCCAGTATCGGTACCCACAAGGCCGCCGGAATCCTGACCGGCGCGATCGGCGGCTTCTTTGGCGGCCCCGCGCTGGTCCTGGAGCTGCCCGCCACCACCACCATCATGCTGCGCACCATCGCCGACATCGCCCGCAGCCAGGGCGAAGATGTCGCGAGCCTTGAAACCCGGCTGGCCTGCATGGAAGTGTTCGCCCTCGGCGGCCGTTCGCGGGAGGATGACGCCGCGGACACCGGCTACTACGGCATCCGCCTGGCGTTGGAGGCTTCGATCGCCAACGCCTCCCGCTTCATCGCCGGCCAGGGTCTCAATCACCGAGGCGGTGCACCCGCCCTGGTCAAGCTGATTTCGACCATCTCCCAACGTTTCGGCGTGGTGATGTCCGAGAAGGCGGCGGCAGAACTGGTGCCGGTCATCGGCGCGATTGGCGGCGCCTTCATCAACACCGTCTTCATCCAGCATTTCCAGGATATGGCCTGGAGCCATTTCACCATCCGCCGGTTGGAGCGCAAGTACACCCCGCTGCTGATTCAGTCCGAGTATGAAAAGATCGGCAAGCGGCAGCGGCGATCCGCGGCGGCAACTCCCAAGACCCTCCTGCAATGGCAAACCTCAACGATCTAGAAGAATTCCTCAAAAGCGACCTCGGCAAGGGCCTGGCCATCGGTGCGGCGGCAGCGGGTGCGGCGGCACTGGCGTTGCCGGCGCTGCTGCACGGTGCCCGGCCATTGTTGCGGTCGGCGCTCAAGAGCGGCGTGCTCATGGCGGAAGTGGGCCGCGAGGTTTTCGCGGAAGCCAACGAAACCCTGGAAGACGTCGTGGCCGAAGTACGCGCGGAGCTGGCGGCGCGCCACGCGGAAGCCTCCGAAGTCGCGGCAGCCGTAGCCACGGCGGTCGTTCCGGACGAACCGGGCTGATCATGGCCACCAAGGGCTATTTGGTGCACCGGGTGCCGGGCAGGGCTCGGCTGAAATTTCCCGCGTTTCGGGGCAACCGCGAATTTTTCGCGAACCTGAACCGTCAGCTCGAAGGCCGTCCCGGGGTCTTGGCGATTACCGTCAACGCCGCGACCGGCAGCCTGCTGCTGGAGCACGACCTTTCCACCCCGCTGGAGCACATTCTGGAACCCCCGGTTCGTGAGGGACTGTTCGACTATGTGGAGCAGGAGCCACCTCCACCCGCGCCGGTGCCTGCTCCCAGCCTCGTCGCCGTGGCCGCAAAGGGGGTCGACCTGGTCAATCAGGGGTTGGCTGCCACCAGCGGCGGGCGCGTCGACCTGCCCTCGGTTTACTTCCTCGCCCACATCGGCATGGGGATACTCGAAGTGACCCGGGGCCATGTCATGCCGCCGGCCATTACCCTGTTCTGGCGCGCCCTGGAAGGCGTACGCAAGCGCTAAAGCTACAGGGGAGTCGGCCGGCTCGCGCTCATGGCGGTCGGCGGGTTCCATTGTTCGGCGGCCGGGGTGTCCGGCAGGTAGTAGCAGAACAGGGCGATCAACAGATACACGCTCAGCAGTTGCACGCCATTGAACCAGTTGGAACGGCCGTCGGTGACGATCAGCGAAAAGATCAGCACCGGCAAAAACACCACCATGATGCCGGAGTTCCCCACCACCAGGTCCAGGGGTTCCGGCGCCAGGTAGTAGCTGCTCAGCATCAGCACCGGGGTGACGAACAGCATCATCTGGATGCTGCTGCCCACCGCGATCCCCATGGTCAAATCCAGCTTGTTCCGGCGCGCCATCGCAACCGCCGCGGCGCTTTCCGGCGCGCCGCCGATCAGGGCCACGATGATCACGCCGATGAAGGCCTTGGATATGCCGAGGTTGCGCGCGGTCTCTTCCACCACGCCCACCAGCATTTCGCTCATCACCATGAGCAGCCCCGAGGTAAACGCCAGGATCAGTACCGCCAGGGTCACCGGCCAGGCCACTTGCCCGTCCCGGTCGTCCAACTCGGGCTTCTTAGGTACGAAGTAATCCGGATGGGTCTTCAGCATGAACACCAGGCTGAAGACATAGGTCATCAGCAACACCACCGCCACCCCGGAATTGAGGGCCAACTCGTGGGCGGCCAGTTCCGGCGGAATGAAACTGTCGAACACCGAAGGCAGGATGACGCTGATGGCGGCGATCATCAGCACCGAACGCTGCATGCGGGCGCCGCGCCGGTTGAACTTCTGCACCCGTTGCTGCAGGCCGCCGATCAGAAACGACAGCCCCAGGACGAACAAGAGATTGCCCAGCATGACCCCCACGATGGAGGCCTTGACCAGGTCCGGCATGCCGGCGCGCAGCGCCATGAGGGAGATGATCAGTTCCGGCGCGTTGCCAAAAGTTGCATTGAGCAGCGCGCCGATGGTGGGCGTGGTACGCCGGCCGATGTGTTCGGTGGCATCGATCATCAGCCGCGACAGCGGCACGATGGCCAGGGCCGCGATCAGAAACAGCTGTTGCGCCGGTACCAGATGGCGGCCGTTCATCAGCAGCGCGGCCGGCACGCACAGCATCAGCCAGTTGAGGGGATGGCGGTAGCCGGCCCGGATCCGCGCCAACAGGGCCGGTCGGTCGGCCGCCGCCGGAGGCTCCGCGCTCGCATCGGTCATCGCAGCGCCTCAGCCTTGTCGGTGAGTTCCCAGGGCAGCTCCACCAGGCTGTCGCCCAGATGGCCGCCGGCCGGCAGCTTTTGATAGAAGCCATCCTTGTTGAGGGTGGGCAGGTGGCGCAGGTTGAAGTCGCGGATGATGGCGCCGAGGCGGAAGTCGAACACCTCCTGGATGCGCGCAGACAGGGTCGCGTCGGAGCCGTTGCCGGTGCCGAAGGTTTCCACCTGGACGCTGACCGGAGCGGCGTGGCCGATGGAATAACTCAGCTGCACCTCGCATTGCTCGGCCAGCCCGGCGGCGACGATGTTCTTGGCCACGTAACGGGCCATGTAGGCGCCGACCCGGTCGATTCGCGAGGGATCCTTGCCGCTCAGGGCCGAGCCGCTGTGGCGGGCATAGGCGCCATAGGTGTCGCTGGAAGTCTTGCGGCCGGTCATGCCCGAATGGGAGGAGGGACCGCTGCGCGGGAAGGCACCCTGCGGGTTGATGAAGATCTCGGTGGACTCATCCGGGGCGATGGCCTGTTCCTCGAACACCGGCACGATCACCTCGGCGCCGAGCTTTTCCCGCAGCGCCACCGGGTCCACCGGCTTGCCGCCTTCGAGCCCGGCGATGATGGTGATGCCGTGGATGCGGGCGGGCTTGCCTTCCAGATATTCCACGCCCACCTGAGTCGTGCAGTCCGGCGACAGCCGATCCACCCGGCCGGAACGGCGCGCCTGGGAAAGCTGCCGTGCCAGCCGGTTGGCGAGGCTGACCGGCAGCGGCATCAGCTCCGGCGTCTGGGTGCAGGCGAAGCCGAATACCGTGGCCTGGTTGCGCACGGTATAGCGGTCCAGCTCGGCTTCGCTCAAGTCCTCTTCGTCGGCCTGGGCCCGTTGGTCCATGGGCATGGTGATGAGGCTGGTGACCACCGTGCAGTTGGCGGCGTCGAAATCCTCCAGGCGGTAGCCCACCTGCTTGATCACCGAACGCGCCACTTCCGGAATGTCCACCGTTGCCGTGGAGGCAAACCGAGCCGCGACGAAAACCACGCTCTTGGATAGCGCGCATTCGGCGACGATGCGGGAATAGGGATCTTTTTGGAGGAAGCGGTCGACCACCGCGTCGCTGATGGTGTCGCAGAGCCGGTCGGGATGGCCCTCGCTGACCGCTTCGGAGGTGAACAGATAGCTTTTCTTCATGGGCTTCC
>VEPB01000398.1 GCA_012026715.1 Methylococcaceae bacterium
CAGCGCCAGAACGAACAGGGCTTTTTGTCCCGCAAGAAGCTGACCGAACCCACCATGCTGGACATGCTGAATGACCTCACCAAGGTCATGCCCGACGACACCTGGCTCAACGGCCTGCAATACCGGGACCGGAAAGTCACCATTCAGGGCCAGTCCCCGGCGGCGTCCAGTTTGATCGAGCGCATCGAGGCCTCCGCCTTTTTCAAGAATACCAGCTTCGTTTCGCCGGTTACCAAGGACGTGGCCAGCGGCCAGGAACGTTTTCAGATCACCAGTGAAGTGACCAACGGGGGGCTTTCTGAAAAACCATCTGAGTAAGTCCCAATGGATCGCACTGGCGCTGCTGGCCGCGGTCGTCGCTGCCGCCTACCTGCTGGTCGTCATGCCGCTCATGAACGTCGCATCGGAATACGCGGAGCAGGTCGATGATCTTGAATTCAAGCTGCAACGGTTCCGCCGCACCGCCGCCGAGAAGGATCTGTGGCTACGCCGCATGGAGCAGATCCAGCAGCAGGGCGAGCACGAGGAGCGCTTCATCGCCAAGGACACCGCCGCGCTGGCATCCGCCGACCTGCAAACCCGCATCAAGAACGCCGTCACCACCGCCGGCGGCGAACTCATCAGCACCCAGGTGATCCCCGAACGCAAGGAGGAGCAGTTCACCCGGGTCGCCGTGAAGGTGCGCATGAACGGCAGCACGGTCATGCTGCGGGAAGTGCTGCACGCCTTCGAGTCAGGGACTCCGGTGCTGTTCATTGAAAACCTCAACATCCGGCCGATTCGCGTGGCGGCTCCGGTCATGCCGGGCGGCAAGCCATCCACCAAGGTCGTGGACAAGCTCAGCATCGATTTCGACGTGGTCGGCTACATGAGGGCCGCATGAGCATGATCAAGCTGCCTCGCGATTATGGCATGGCCGCACTGCTGCTGGCCCTGGCGTGCGTCCTGCTGCTGCTCGCCGGGACCGAGTGGCTGCACTTCCGCAGCGTCCGGGCCGACCTGGTGCAACGACTGGCCCTGAAATCGGCCAGCGGCGACGACGCCCCCATGAACACGGCCAGCCTCGCCGATACCCCGGCCTTGGAAAGCTACGAGGAAATGGTGGCACGCCCCTTGTTCCTGCAAAGCCGTCGGCCGCCGTCGGAGGAAGATCAGGAAGAGACCCCTGCCGCGCCGGCCGAACCCAAGACCCCCCTCAACGCCAAGCTCATGGGCGTCATCCTGACGCCGTCAGGCAAGATCGCCCTGCTGGTGGACGAGAAGGGCAAGTACAAGCGCGGGCGCAAGAACACCCTGATCGATGGCTGGAAACTGGTGGAAATCAAGGAGGACCGAGTCACCCTGGAGCAAGGCGGCGAGCAAAAGGACCTGCCCCTGCTGAAACCGAAGCCGAAACCCAACGCACCTCCCGCGCCGCGCCCCGGCGGCGGCAAGGTCTCGGTGAAAGGCCCCAATCAGCCCAACGCCGACGACGAGTCCGACGGCGCCGATGAAGACAGCGACGCGTCGGAAGACGAGGATACCCAAACCGATGAGACCAGCGATGACGAAGAATAAGCCCCTCCAGCCCCTCCGGCCGCGGACCACGGCCGTTGCCGTGCGCGCCGCCATCGGCCGCGGCGGCTGCCAACTGGCCGGCGAGCCCGGCAAGACGCCGGTCATGCCCGAAATGATGAAGCAGCAGCCGGTACCGAAGGAGACGGCGAAGGAACCGGTGGTCCAGGAGGGCCGCAACCTCACCGAAAAGGAATATTTCCCCCCCTCTGGCCCGTTGCTGGGCAGCGTCGGTAAATCCGGCGGAACCGCGGGGCCGGCCGCCAAGGAGGGCAAGTACACCCTCAACTTCGACGACGCCGACCTGGCGGAAGTGGCGAAGGTGATCCTGGGCGACACGCTCAAGCTCAACTACGTCATCAACCCCAAGGTGACCGGCAAGGTCAGCCTGCAGACCGCCAAGCCGCTGACTGATGACGAAATGATCCCGACCCTGGAAATGCTGCTGCATATGAACGGAGCGGTACTGATAAAGAGCGGCTCGCTTTACAAGATCGAACCGGAAGCCACGGCCACCATCGACGCGCCGGGAATCCGCTCCGGGCTGGGCAACCTGGAGCCCGGCTACCAGCTGCGGGTGGTGCCGGTGCGCTACGTCAACGTCGCCGAACTGCAGAAAGCCATCGAGCCGCTGATGCCGCCAAAGTCGGTGGTGCGTGCCGACGAGGCACGCAACATGCTGTTGCTGGCCGGCACGGCGGAAGAGCTGGAAAGCATCATGGAGACGATCAAGCTGTTCGACGTGGACTACATGCGCGGCATGTCGGTCGCCATCTACCCGGTGAAAAACGTCGATGCGCCCACGATCGCGGAAGAGCTGGACAAGCTGTTGGGTACCGGCAGCAAGGGCCCCCTCGCCGGCATGATCCGGCTGCTGCCCATCGAAAGGCTCAACGCGGTCATGGCGGTCACCCCCCAAGCCGGCTACCTGGAAGATGTCGAAACCTGGATCGAACGGCTCGACCGCTACAACACCAACCGCAGCAGCAACCTACACGTCTATCGGGTTCAAAACGTCGATGCCGCCGACCTGGCCAACACCATCGGCCAGATCTTCGGCCAGGGCGGCCGCTCCGGTTCGCGCGGCGGATCGGTGGCGCCGGGCATGAGCGGTTCATCCGTCAGCGGCTCGGCTTCTTTCGGCGGCGACAGCAACAATGCCAGCTCTGGAACCTCGTCGGACTTCGGCGATGACGGCGGCTCCTCCGGCAGCAGTTTCGGAGGCGGCTCCGGCAGCAGCTTCGGCGGCTCGTCATCCAGTGGAATGGGCAGTTCCACCAC
>VEPB01000364.1 GCA_012026715.1 Methylococcaceae bacterium
CGTGGGCGTGGCTGCGGGAAGACCGCTGATGCGAAAGCACTTCACCGGACCCGACAGCGGGGAGTCCTGACCAGATTCGTCGTGGCCGTTACGCGGCGGTCGCGGCATGGTCCTCAGGGACAATGAACGTTGCGTCTCCTAGAACGCGAATCCATGCAGAAACACTCCTTGTACATCTTCATGATCAGCGTCCATGGCTTGATTCGAGGACGCGACCCGGAACTGGGCCGGGACGCTGACACCGGCGGGCAGATTACCTATGCGCTGGAATTGGCTCGGGCGCTGGGTTCTCATCCAGTAGTGAGGAAGGTGGATCTGCTGACCCGGCTGATCGAGGATCCGGCGGTTGGCCCCGATTACGCCGAACCCGAAGAAACCCTGGGACCCAACGCGCGCATTCTGCGCCTGCCGTTCGGCCCCAAACGCTATCTGCGCAAGGAACTGTTGTGGAATCATCTGGATCAGCTGGTGGATCGCGTCTTGCACTTCCTGCGGGAACAGGGGCAGTTGCCGGATGTGATCCACAGCCATTACGCCGACGCCGGCTATGTGGGCTACCAGCTCTCACAATTGTTGGGGGTGCCCCAGATCCATACCGGCCACTCACTGGGGCGCTGTAAGCGCCAGCGCCTGCTGGAGAGTGGCCGCAAAGCCTCTGCTATCGACCGTCAGTTCAATTTCACCCGGCGCATCGAGGCCGAGGAGCAGGTGCTTGAGCATGCGGCCCTGATCATCACCAGCACCACACAGGAGCGCGACGAGCAGTACGGAGCGTACCAGCGGTTCGACCCCAAACGCTGCCTGGTCTTGCCACCGGGCATCGACTTTTCCCGGTTCGCGGGAGCGAGTTTGAAGGCCGTCGATCCTCGGGTGCGGTTCATGGTCGACCGGTTCTTGTACGAACCCTACAAGCCGATGATCCTGACCCTCAGCCGACCGGGGCCACGCAAGAATTTGCTGGCCCTGATCGAGGCCTACGGGGAAGACGAAGCCCTGCAGCAACGAGCCAATCTGGTAATTCTCGCCGGACATCGCAGCGATCTGCGTGAACTCGAGGAGACCCAGGCGGCGGTAATCACCGAGCTGCTGCTGGCCATCGACCGATACGACCTCTATGGCAAGGTGGCCTTGCCCAAACGGCACGCCCAGGAAGATGTTCCTCAGCTTTATCGCTTCGCCGCTCGCCACGGCGGCGTTTTCGTCAATCCAGCGCTGACCGAACCCTTCGGTCTGACCTTGCTGGAAGCGGCTGCCTCGGGGCTCCCCATCGTGGCCACACAGGACGGCGGCCCCAAGGATATCCTCGCCAATTGCGGCAACGGCTTGTTGATCGACCCGTTGGACAAGAAAGCAATGGCGGCGACGCTTAGAGAGGCCCTGAGCGACACCCAACAGTGGAAGGCCTGGTCGAAAGCCGGAAAGCGCGGCGTGGTGCAACACTACAGTTGGCCAGCCCATGTGGAGACTTATCTGAAAGGCATCGGGCGGCTGCTCCACCGAACCCGCAAGACGCGAAGGCGCAGCCTTGCCCTCGCTTCGGGGCTGGAACGTTCGCCGCTCCCCCTCGCACAATGGGCGCTGATCTCCGACATCGACAATACCTTGCTGGGTGACCGCAAGGGATTGTCCGAACTGCTGGAATGGCTGACCGGCAAGCCGGAGGTCGGTTTCGGCATTGCCACCGGTCGTACCGTTGACAGCGCAGTCAAAATACTCCGGCACTGGGGCGTACGCATCCCGGATGTCCTGGTCACTGCGGTCGGCAGCGAAATCTATTACGGTCAGAACCTGACCCGTGACGAGGGCTGGTCTCACTACATTCGCCATTTGTGGCGGCGGGACGATGTCGCCGAAGCGATTAGGAACCTGCCCGGTCTCAAGTTGCAGAAGCGTGCTGAGCAGCGGGAGTTCAAGTTGAGCTATCTGGTCGATCCGGGGCGCATGCCGCACCTGGTGGAGATCGAAAACTGTCTTCGGGAAAGACGCCTGCACGCCAATCTGATCTACTCCCACAACGAATTTCTCGACGTATTGCCGCTGCGGGCTTCCAAGGGCCATGCCGTGCGCTATCTGGCTTACAAGTTCGGTTTGCCGCTAGAACACTTTTTGGTCGCGGGCGATTCCGGCAACGACGAGGAGATGATGGTCGGCGACACTCTCGGCGTGATCGTCAGCAATTACAGTGAGGAGCTCGAGCATTTGCGTGAGGGGCATCGGGTCTATTTCGCATCGTCCCCCCATGCGCACGGCGTCCTTGAAGGCATCCGCCATTACCGTTTCGCGGATTCCATCGCGACCGAGATCGAAGGAGGCGACATATGATCAATGCCTTTATTAAATTCGTGCAGAGCCACCGCGAGGCGATTTACCTGTTGCTGCGGCGTTACTTTGCGGAAAGCCGGACCTTTTTGCTGCAATCCGATTTGGGTAAGATCCACGAGTCGCTTTGCCAGGAAACCGAATGCGCGGGTCTTGAAGACGCGGCCCTCCGGACCGTGGTACGCCACATGGAAGAGGCGATCCTGGTCGAACCCTGGGCTTATTTCACGATCCGCGAAGGCGTCGGCATTTGGCATTATCTACGCATACATTTGGAACAACTGATCCCGGAACACATCGACGTCAGCGACTACCTGCGCTTCAAGGAGGCCCGCGCTGAACCCGAACTCGGTTCCGACGAAACCCTTGAGGTCGACTTCGGGCCTTTCAACCGGGAGTTCCCCAAGTTAAAGGATGCCCGCAGCATCGGCCAGGGCATGAACTTCCTCAACCGGCAACTGGCCAGCCGACTGTTCAGCACTCCGGGAGAAGCGGAAGGCGAGTTGCTGCGTTTCCTCAGCCTGCACGCCATCGACGGCCAGTCGCTCATGCTCCAAGCCCCTTTCCAGAGCGGCAAGGATCTGCGCGGCGCACTCCGCGACGCGCTGACCTGGCTGGAACGGCAAGACGACGCCAAGGCATGGGCCGAATGCAGCGAGACGCTGCGCAAGCTCGGGTTTGCCGCGGGTTGGGGCGGCACGGTCGGCCGCATCGCCGAAACCATGAGCCTGCTTCTGGACATTCTGGAAGCACCCGCCGCCGCCGCCCTGGAAGCCTTTCTGGCCCGTATCCCCATGATCTCCCGCCTGCTAATCCTCTCCCCCCACGGCTTTTTCGGCCAGGCCAACGTGCTGGGGCGGCCGGACACCGGCGGCCAGGTGGTATATATCCTTGACCAGGCCCGGGCCCTGGAACGGGAGATGCGGGAGCGTCTCGCCTTGCAAGGCGTCGAGGTGGAGCCGAAGATCCTGATCGCCACCCGGCTGATTCCGGACGCCCAGGGCACGACCTGCAATCAACGGCTGGAAAAGGTCGCGGGATGCCGCAACACGTGGATCCTGCGCGTCCCCTTCCGCAAGGCCAACGGTGAGATCGTTCCCCACTGGATCTCCCGATTCGCCATCTGGCCCTACCTGGAAAGTTACTCCCGCGAAGTCGAACACGAGGTATTGGGCGAACTCGGCGGCCGTCCAGACATGATCATCGGCAACTATTCCGACGGCAATCTGATCGCCTCGCTGCTCAGCCGCCGATTGGGGGTGACTCAATGCAACATCGCCCACGCGCTGGAAAAGACCAAGTATCTGTTCTCCGCCCTGTACTGGCGGCACAACGAGGAACGCTACCACTTCTCCTGTCAGTACACCGCCGATCTCATCGCCATGAATTCGGCCGATTTCATCATCACCAGCACCCACCAGGAAATTGCCGGAACCGCGAATACCATCGGTCAATACGAAAGCTACTGCCGCTACACCATGCCGGGACTTTACCGGGTACTCAACGGTATCGAACTGTACGATCCCAAGTTCAACATCGTCTCCCCCGGCGCCGATGCCGAGGTGTATTTTCCGTATGCGGAAATCGATCGTAGGCTCAAAGGCCTGTGGCCTGAGATCGAGGCGCTGATCTACGGAGAAGTACAGCCCGGCATGGCGCGCGGCAGTCTTATGGACAGAAACAGGCCCCTGATTCTCAGCCTGGCGCGCCTGGACTACATCAAGAATCTCACGGGACTGGTCGACTGGTTCGGAGCCTCGCCGAGGCTGCGCCGATGCGCAAACCTTCTGGTGATCGGCGGCAGTATTTCCCAGGAGGGGTCGGAGGACCATGAAGAGCGTGCCCAGATTCAGCGCATGCACGAACTGATGGATCGGCACCGGCTGGACGGCGAGGTCCGCTGGCTCGGTGTTCGCCTCGACAGGAACATGACTGGGGAAATTTACCGCTATGTCGCCGACGGCCGCGGCGTGTTCGTTCAACCGGCCTTGTTCGAGGCCTTCGGCCTCACCGTCATTGAAGCCATGGCCTCGGGACTTCCGACCTTCGCCACCTGCCACGGAGGCCCCTCCGAGATCATCCAGCACAACCGCTCCGGCTTTCACATCGATCCCAACGACGGTGCTGCCACCGCTCATGCCATCGCCAAATTTCTGGAACTTTGCGCTGCCAGCCCCGACGAGTGGAATCGCATTTCCACCGGCGCACTGGGCCGCATCGAGCAGCGGTACACCTGGAAGATCTACGCCGAGCGCCTGATGACCCTGGCGCGCATCTTCGGATTCTGGAAATACGTCAGCGACCTGGAGCGGCAGGAAACCCGGCGCTATCTGGATATGTTCTATCACCTGCAGTTTCGTCCTCTAGCCAGGGCGATTCTTCACGAATGAGTAAGCCTTGGAGGTTGCAAGATGACGAACCCACTGATCACCCTTTATTTTCTGGCGGCCTTGCAATGGGCCGGAAATGGGCCACCGTCCGGAACCGAGCCGCGGCTCGCCGACGACAACGGCGACGGCACCATCAGTAAGAACTTATCGCCAATGACCGCGGCAGGGAGTCACCCGCTCGCGCGCGTCGAGCGCCAAACTCCTCTCACCCAGGACTTGGGGTTTGGTGCTGCGAGACGGAAAGCGACTGCCGAATCGTCGCCGGCGTTTGCCGCCGAAAACTTAGCGACGGAACACAATGGCGATATCGCTGACGGCAACAGCGGAAGAGCCACCCACCCGAATCAAATCGACGGAATTCCGGTCAAGAAATCTCCAGGTGATTGGCTGGATGGGGATTTCGGGAAGTAATGGTGACGGGCTCCCTTGAAGCCTGATATGTCCATCCCGCGAGGACTCACCCGATGCTGACCTGGCTGCGCTCACTGTGGGAGGAACAGCAGGAGCGGCTGATCTTCCTCCCGCCTTTCCCGGATCAGGCCGACCCCTTGGCGCTGTTCAGCCTGTTGCTGGTGAGCGGCCTGATCATCGGAGAGGCACTGCATTGTTGGCTGCGTCTGCCGCGCATCGTCGGCTATGTCCTGTCCGGGACCCTGTTCGGACCTTCGCTGTTCGGCTGGATCACAGTGGAATCCCTGGCCCTCACACGGCCGCTGGCGGATACCTCCTTAGGTCTGTTATTGCTAGAAATCGGCCGCCGTCTCGATCTGCGCTGGTTGCGCCGCAATCCCGCCTTGCTGCGCACCGCCGCCATCGAGGCCTTGCTGTCGTTCACCGCCGTTTACGCCTATTCACGCCTGTTGATCGGATTGAGCCCGGCTTGGGGCGGCGCGGCGGCGGCCATCACCATGGCATCGGCGCCGGCGGTGGTGCTGCTGCCCGCCGAGGAAACCCGCGCCCAGGGCCAGGTGGCTTCCCGCACCATCCTCTACACGTCCCTCAACTGTGCCTTGTCCTTCGTCGTCTTCACCGTCGTGCTGGGCTTGATCCATGCTGAGCACAGTGACGATTGGCTGAATGCCTGGGTCCATCCTCTCTGGGTGTCCCTGGGTTCGCTGGTGGTCGCAATTCTGACCGCCGGGCTTTGTCTGCTGATCGGAGGCTTGCTGCCCAAGAAATCCCTGGCCCAGGTGTTCGTGCTGGTTGCCGTGGCGCTCTTGGCCGTGGGCATCGCCCGCATGATCGCTGTCCCCGTATTTCTCTGCCTGTTCCTCATGGGGGCCGCCATCGCTTTCTTCGACCGCGGCAAGATCCTGGCCTACACCGAGTTACCGCAAGGCCATTGGCTGCTTGCCATCGTTCTGTGCGTGATTACCGGCGCCTCGCTGCCCTGGCGGGATTTCACGCTGATCGCAGGCCTTCAGGCCATCGGTCTGTTGGTGGTGCGCGCCGCTGCAAAGCTCGCCGGTGTGTTCTATGGGGGCGGGGCGGATCTGGAACGATCTAAGCGCTTGCTGGTTGCCTTAGGGATACAGCCGCTGTCTTCGACCGCGGTGTTCATGACCATGGAACTCGCCGCGCTTTATCCCGAATTCGGGAGACCGGCGCTGGCTCTGCCGCTGTTCGCAGCGGCACTGATGGAATTCGGTGGTCCCGTCCTTTGCAAGCTGGCTTTCGTCAAGGCCGGAGAGACCGACGAAGAGCGGTCGCGCCATGGGGGTATCGGATGAGCGAAGCCATCGAGACGTTTGCGCCGAGCGGTATCCTGACCCTAGGCGTCGAACTGGAACTGCAGCTCATCTCAAACCGGGATTTCGATCTGACCCGGGCGGCCAGCGATCTTCTGGCCGGGCTCCGCAACGACACCGAGCACGGAGAGGTGAAGCTGGAGATCACCGAGAGCATGATCGAGATAAACACCCGGCCGCGTTCTGATATCGCCGGTATCCGGGAGGATTTGGCAGTCTTGCGCGATCTTCTGGTTCACCATTGCGCGCAGCAGAACGTGTCGGTCTCCGGCGGCGGCAGCCACCCGTTCCACCATTGGCCGGAACGGCGAATTTGTCCCGGTGAGCGCTTCGAACAACTCCACGCCCGTTATGGCTACCTCGCCAAGCAGTTCACCGTGTTCGGCCAGCACATCCATGTCGGCTGCCAATCCGGCGACCAGGCGATCTGGCTAATCCACGCACTGCAGCGCTACGTTCCCCATTTCATTGCACTGAGCGCTTCATCGCCCTTTCAGAACGGGACCGATACCACCTTTGAATCTTCCCGGCTGTCGGCCGTATCTGCGTTTCCGCTCAGTGGTCAGATACCGTCGTCGGTGATGAGCTGGGACGTATTCCTTGCCTATATAGAGATGCTGAAGGATTGTGGGGTGGCGGAGAGTATCAAGGACTTGTATTGGGACATCCGACCCAAACCGGAGTATGGGACCGTGGAAATCCGCGTCTGCGATACGCCCCTGACGATAGAACGGGCGGTGGGGTTAGCGGCATTCGCCCAATGCCTCACCCATTATTTGCTGCGCGTCGAGCCTGGTATAGACCCGCAACTGCATGAACTTGTCGCCCGCTTCAACAAATTCCAGGCCTGTCGCTACGGGTTCGACGGTGTGCTCGCAGACCCATATTTGCGCACTCGTGTGTCGCTGCGCGATGACCTGATGCTGACGCTGGCCGCCTTCGAGGAGGACGCCGACCATCTTGACTGCGGCGTCGTAATCGCTGGTTTAAAGGAAGCGGTCCGGCGCGGACTCAACGGCACGCACTGGTTACGAGAGGAACGCCGCAAGCTTGGCGGCTACAACGATGTAGTCCATTCGGCCGCCACCTTGTTCGCCGGTCCCTCGTCCCCGACCAGTCCGTGAGGTAACGCAATGAACTATACATCGATGGCAAGCGCTGCCATCCTGATCGGGACGATGACAGCAGTGGCTGCAGAGGAAATCTGCGACTTCCGGTCGACAACACCGGAGCAGTCGGCCGACACCTTGGTAACGCGAAGCAACTGGCTCGCTGTCGAGACATTGCGAGTCGGCTTGGACGCACCGAGCCGATTTATGCCCGGCACGGTCATGCGCAGCTTAGTGAAACCGAGCACCCTGGTCGCCTCGTCCACGCCCATCGACCTCGAACAGATAAAGGCCGTCGATCCCGATGACGGTGCCGAAAAGCCACTTAAGGTCTTGCTCGGTGCCCGGCTGTACGCTGACGGCATCCTGGTGCTCAAGGGCGATGAGGTCCTGCTCGAACACTATCGACCGGGCTTTTCGCCGAGTTCGCCACGTCTGTTGCTGCACGCCAGCCGGCCGATTTTGACCGCCATGTTGGCTCAAGCGATCGAAGTCGGCCGGTTGTCGCGAGAACAGTCGCTGGCCCACGCACTGCCAGAATTGGCCAAGCAGGCAAATCTGCGCAAGGTCTCGGTACAACGGCTGCTGGACGATCATACCGGACTGGTCTGGTCCAGCGAGGATCGACGGATATGGCTTGCTACCTCTGGGTGGGGGTCCGCGGCGGATGGACCGCTACCCAGTGACTCCAGCAACTGGTTGCTAAACCGTGAGGATTGGCCGCGAACGACCGAACCACTTGCGCTGCAAATTGGCAGCCCTGAAGGCGAGTTGCTGGCTTGGGTACTCGAGAAGGCCACCAAACAACCCGTCTCGCACCGATTCTGCGGGTCCGTATTATCGGGGATCGGAGCGGAGCACGAGGCATTTTGGGCGGCGGATCCGGCCGGAACCTCGCTGGCCGACGGGTTGGCCTTGTCGCTACGCGACTTCGCCCGTTTCGGGAATGCGATGATACAGGCCCGCTCGAAAGGGGGCGCGCGCAAAGTAGCGCCGACCTGGTTCGCCGAGTCCATCGCCACTGCCGAGCCAAAGGGCGAGTCTGCGCCGGAAGTGTTGCACGAACTGGGCGCGGAATTCGGATGGAAATATCGTTTCGCCACCCAAGGGAAGCGCCACCAAGCGGCAATCCTCGGTCCGTTCGGCAACAGCCTGCTCATCGATTTCGACCGCAAACTGGTCATCGCCTTGTTCGCATCCGTTCCCAAAGATTACTCACCCTTGGCGCTGGCGTCCCTGCACAGCGTGTGGTCAGCCATAGGCCGCTCCCTGTCCGACCAATCATCGAATAGATGATCTCACTTTGGAAGATGGTCTGAGAAAAGCAAATGAAATCAATGCTCGGCAATCTCGTGACTTGTGCGGTGCTAATCCTGGTGATTTTTCTGTTCGACCTCAACGTTCCGCTTGGCATTGGGATCGGTGCACTGTATGCCTTTGTGATCGTTCTGGGCTCTGCCTCCGAATCGCCCCGCATGATCCATTTCTATACCGCCCTTTGCTCCGTTCTTCTCATCTTCGGTGCTTACATCCATCAGGAACGTTTGGTTCCCTGGTCCATCGTCTTTATCAACCGCTCCATCTATCTAGCCCTGATTTGGGGAACCAGTGCCTTGATCACCCGCGACCAGAAAAGCCGGCAATTGCTCCGAGAACGGGATTCCCAGTTGCAAAGGCTCAATGCTCAGTTGGAGGAATTAGTGACCCAGGATCATCTGACCGGGCTGGCAAACCGTCGTCGGTTTGACCAGGAGCTTGACCGCGAATTACGCAGGTGTGTCCGGGATCTGCGTCCCATCTCGCTGTTGATGATCGATGTCGACTTTTTCAAGCGTTACAACGACCACTTCGGTCATCAAGCAGGTGATGAATGTTTGGCAAGAATCGCTGCGGCCGTCAAGGAACAGCTTCATCGGCCAGCCGACGTCGCCGCTCGTTACGGCGGGGAAGAATTTGCGGTCATCCTTCCGGAAACGGAGAGGAAAGATGCCGAGGAAATTGCCGAAGCCATTCAAAGTCAGGTCAGAGAACTGGCCATTCCCCATTGCAAACCCTTACCGGGAGGCATCGTCACCGTCAGTACAGGTGTCGCTACCATCACCCCCAAAAACTCAGCGGAACTCAGCGCATTGGTCGAAAGCGCCGACAGAGCCCTTTACGAAGCCAAGAGGGCTGGCCGAAACCAGATTGTGGTCGCAGCAATAACGTAATCAGGCCGTCACTTAACGACTAGAGGTGAAACCCATGATCGAACAACTCCAGACTGACTCCCAAAAGATACTCGCGTTCAAATTGAGCGGAAAACTTCACGATGCGGATTACTCGACTTTTGTACCTGCGGTGGACGCCGCTGTGGCCGCCGAGGGCGAAATCCGCCTGTTCGTGCAGTTTGAAGAAGGCTTCCAAGGCTGGAACCTGCATGCCGCCTGGGACGACGTCAAGTTCGCTGCGAGTCACTATTCGGATTTTTATCGCATCGCCATGGTGGGCGACCGGAAATGGGAAGAATGGATGGCCAAGATAGGCCGACCCTTCACCTCAGCATCCATTGGTTATTTTGATGTGTCCGATGTCGATGTCGCATGGGCGTGGTTAAGAGAAGGCCTCTGAACCGCCCCGTAATGATCGATCCATCAGCGACGGCACGGGAAGGAAGATCGCTTACATCGCAACCGGCCACCAGTGTGTTGTTCGCGTAAGGGTGAGCATGGCCAGAAACCGGTAACCCCGGCGTAAAGCCGATCGCGGGCAGGCGTTGACTATCAGTAGAGGCCTCTCGAACTTACGGCGATAGGAGCTTTCGATGGAAAACACCAATACCCATAGTACTGACGATTATGCCAACCAGTCTGTTCAAGACACCTTAACGCAGCTGCGCGTAGAGTCCGGCCAAGGCCTGAGTGGCGCGGAGGCCGCGGAGCGCTTGACCCGCTGGGGTTACAACGAGATCGAGGAGCACGAAGAGTCTCTGTGGCACCGGGTTTTCCGCCGCTTCTGGGGACCCATCCCCTGGATGATCGAGATTGCCGCGGGGTTGTCGGCGATCGTCCAGAAGTGGGACGACTTCCTCATCATCTCGGTCATGCTCCTGGTCAATGCCCTGTTGGACTTTTTCCAGGAACACCGTGCGCTCAACGCCCTCAAGGCGTTGAAGTCGCAAATGACCCGAACCGTGACCGTGAGACGGAATGGCATGTTTAGCCACATTCCCATCCGCGAACTGGTGCCGGGCGACGTGATCAAGCTCAAGATCGGCGACATTGTTCCGGCGGATGTACAACTGCTGGAGGGCGATTACCTGCTGATCGACCAGTCGGCATTGACCGGCGAATCCTTTCCGGTCAGCCGGAAGATCAACGAAATCGCCCTGGCCAACACCATCGTCAAACAGGGCGAAATGCTGGCCGTGGTTTGCGTCACCGGCCGCCACACCCGTTTCCATGCGGTGGTCGCCCTGGTAGCGAAAGCACAACTGGAAGAACACAGCCATTTTCAGCGGATGGTGATCCAGATCGGGAATTTTCTGATCCTGCTCACCGTCGCCCTGGTGTTCCTGATCCTCATGGTGGCTTTGTTCCGCCACGAGAACATGTTGGAAATCGCCCGGTTCGCCTTGGTGTTGGCCGTGGCAGCCATCCCGGTGGCACTGCCGGCCGTGCTATCGGTGACCATGGCAGTGGGGGCGCTGAATCTGGCTAAGCGCCAGGCCATCGTCAGCCGGCTCACGGCCATCGAGGAACTGGCCGGAGTGGAAGTGTTCTGCTCCGACAAAACCGGCACGCTGACAAAAAATGAAATGCAGGTGGCCGACCCGGTGGTACGCCACGGATTCAGCGAGGTCGACCTGTTCCTCATGGCGGCGCTGTGTTCGCGGGTGGAAAACCGCGATCCCATCGAGTTGCCGCTATTCCATTACATCGACGAGCATTTTCCGAAACTGGACTGGAAAAGCTATCGTCAAGTCCGGTTCATCCCCTTCGATCCCGTGGGTAAACGCACGGAAGCCGAGATCGAAAACGATGGCAAGCGTTTTACCGCCATCAAGGGCGCCCCCCAGGTGCTCATGGAAATGGCGCAGCTCCCCGATGCTTCCGCTCACGACCTCGCACAAACCGTGGACCTGTTGGCCTCCAAAGGCTACCGGACCCTGGCGGTCGGTCGAAAGCAAGCTGACCAGCCACTCGAACTGATGGGCCTCATCCCCCTGTATGACCCGCCGCGCGATGATTCCAGGGCTGTGATCGAGGAAATGCGGGCCTATGGCATCCGGGTCAAGATGATCACCGGCGACAACGCCGCCATCGCCCGCGAAATCGGCCGGATTCTTGGACTGGAGCAGCGCGTCATCCGCTCCGCCCAATTGACGGGCAGCGGTAGCCAGGAACTGTTAGCGCTATCGGCGGCACTGGCGGCGGCGTTCTATCAACAGCTCAAGCCCGAAGTATCCCGGGGCGAAGCGCGCCACTTCGCCGAGCAGGTAATGAAAACGGTCGGCGAGCGGTACGACACCAGCCTGTTGGAGCGCGAGTTCATTCATACCCACGAATCGGCCATCGTGGAAATGATCGAATCCGTGGACCTATTTGCCGAAGTGGTGCCCGAAGACAAGTACCGGATCGTGGACACCTTGCAGAAAGGCGGACATATCGTCGGCATGACCGGAGATGGGGTCAACGACGCGCCGGCCCTGAAGAAGGCCGATTGCGGCATCGCCGTGTCCGGCGCAACCGACGCGGCACGGGCGGCGGCGGACATCATTCTGACCGCGCCCGGTTTGAGCGTCATCAACGACGCGATCAAACAAGCGCGCATCACCTTCGAGCGCATGAAGAGCTATTCGGTCTACCGGATCGCCGAGACTGTGCGCGTCATCCTGTTCATGACCCTGTCGATCATCATCTTCGACTTCTATCCCATCACCGCGCTGATGATCATCGTGCTAGCGCTGCTGAACGACATTCCCATCCTTGCCATCGCCTACGACAACACCCGCGTCTCCCGGCTGCCGGTACGCTGGCATATGGCGGAGCTACTGACCGTATCCACTATCCTCGGTATCGCGGGGGTCGCCGCCTCGTTCCTGCTCTTTTTCATTCTGAAGGAAATGAATTTTCCCGAATCCTTAATCCAGTCCGTCATTTTTACCAAACTAGTCGTCGCCGGCCACCTGACGATCTTCTTGACGCGCACGGAGGACTGGTTCTGGAAGCGTCCGTTTCCGTCGGCAATCCTGTTCTGGGTCAATCTGCTGACCGCCCTATTGGGAACCTTGATTGCTGTATACGGCTTCCTGATCACGCCGATCGGCTGGCGGACTGCGGGTTACATCTGGGTTTACGCGCTCAGCTGGCTGCTGTTCAATGATGTTGTCAAGATGGTGACTTATCGAATGCTCAGAAGGCTGAACCATAGTCCGGCTACGGGTCCACCATGACCGTAGAAAGATCGTGATCCCGAGAGCGGGGGGGAGTTATGGAAGAGTGGTTCCGCAGCGGCGCATCGGTTGCACCCACAATTCGGGATTCCCAGCCCGGGCATGGGCATTTTTGGTTAAGGGATGAACCTGATTTCAAGATTCGGTATCGATGGCTGCTGGGTGGGCGCCCGGGTATCAATGCCCATCTGGGATAATTCGTCCAAGCAAATCAAGTAAATCCGTTAGATACGGATTATCAGCTGCTGGTAAGGGTACTTCTTGTCGGAGCAAGCGCCATTGTGGGTTCCTTCGTGCAGGGGTGGCTTGAGCCGTCAGTTACTCTGCGTTCAAAAATGGAGACATCAGTCGTTGGGCTACGGGTGGCTCCATGCCACCGCTGGGAAACCGAAATTGACGTCGTCGTCTGTCAGACACCCGAGTTACTGGCTCACCTTGAAGGCAGGGCGTGGCGTACGTACTTCCGGCAACGACAAAGTTGACTGGCGGTTTTACTTCTGAATAGTGTCGAACCGGTTTAGAGCTTTGGATGGGCCGCGCACGAGTTATGGTCAAATCTTGTGTATGCGGATTTGATCAGGCGGCGATTTTCTCGACGTCTTCCCGTACTCCATCCTTGAAGACAACACCCTCGATAATC
>VEPB01000497.1 GCA_012026715.1 Methylococcaceae bacterium
AGGTTTGAAGGCGTGGGTGGCCAGGTTCACGGGACGAGGCAACAGTTTCGCAGTGAGGGTCATTGCGCTGCGGTTGGGGAAAGCGCTGATCGAACGGCCGCCAGCCCTGTGATTGATGTTATAAGAAGCCAAAGGAATAAATGTATGGCGACAGCATGGGTCTATGTAGTCAACAACGGTAGCGGTACTCCATCGATTGTCAGGCGTAGCCACGCGGCGATTGCCGTTTCCCAGGTTCAGCCCGGAGAATATGTGGTGACCTTTCCCAAGGTGGTTAGAAACTGCACCTGCGTTGGGACTTTGAATAATAGCGTCGGGACCATTACCGCCGTTCCCGGAGAGAACTCGGCGCTATTGCCAAATCAGGTTAGGGTATTGACGTTAAGCCTGGATAACCAATTTGTGGGGGCGTACGATTTCAGCTTGGCGGTTTTCTACACGGCGGCCAAGAAGTAAATGTTGATGGGAGTCGGTGCGGCTCAGTAGGGCCGTTGCCCTGTCCAATTGCCGGCCGGGCTGTAATGGCACACCCAAACCTGTTCCAGGGTGTCGTCGCAAACCGCAAAGCCACAGCCGACCGCTGTCGTCGTCTTCCAGACAACTTGGGTGTAATGCCCGCATAATTTTCCCTTGCGGCAGCGATTGCGCTTGTAGTCGTAGTCGCGCTGCTCCGTCCCCCACTTGTCGACCACGGTTTTCGCGGTGATTTCCTGGATTTCGCGCCGCCCGTCCGACCAGATCGCAGGGCTGGCCCAATAGATGTTTTCGCCGTACCGCCCGTTGGACTGACTGTGTTGCATCGTGCAGTGAAGATCCTCCTGCAGTCGGTCCGCCCACGCCTGTGCCGAGTCGGCCAGGTCGTCGGAATAGGTGATCGGGGGTACACCGGCCAGCTTTCGCCAGCGGTTGTGTTGGGCGACCATCTGGTCTTCATCCAGGTCCACCGCTGAGGCCGAAGGTATCCAGACCAGGGAAGTGAGCAACAGCACCAGGCCGAACGTCAGGTTCGGCCGCTTCGCTTTGTTAAGGGGGCGCATCGGTGAAGGTTGGGTTTGCCTTAACGGAAAACCTGGAATTTTACCCTGGAAACCCGGTCTGTTTCCGGCGATGCCGGCTGCATGCTGACAGCACCGCCGCGGCCCCCTCGCGTGAATCTGAACGATCCGCCAAGACCCGCGGTCAAAGGGCCGGGCGTAACCATCCCTCCTCACGTCAACGCACTGCGGAATCCATGATGAGCATCTCTCGCGAACTGAACGGTCTGCTGAATCCGCCTTCGAAGGACAGTCAACAGCCATCATCCGGCCGGAAGCGGCAGGACCTTCTCAACGGCCTCATCATGGGCGGGTTTTTTACCGTGATGATGCTGGCCGGGACCGGCAACCTTTGGCTGTCGGTGAACTTCGGATTCGGCATGTTTCTTACGATCGGAGATATCCTGCGGTTCGACGACGGCGGACTCGGGCTGACCTCCGGATTCCTGGCCGCGCTGTGCGCCAGCGGGGTGATCGGATCTTTTTTCGGCCCGGAGGTCGGCAAGGTTACCGCGATTGGCCTTTTCGTCACGGTCGCCCCGGCGGTCCACATCATGGACACGGAGCCAGGCTGGGGTCGCGGAGGCCGGAATTTTCTGGCAGTATGCTGGGCGGTGGCGATGACCGTGGTGTTTTTCGCCTGGTTTTTTGAGAACTACACGCTTCAGTTCGTGAGCTGAGAAGGAGAGGATTCTGCCGGTCACCGGGAGTTTTGCGGCGACTTGCGCCGGGATTCCAGCTGGAGATTTCAGCGCGCCCCCAACCGGCGCGGCTGGCTGGTCGGCGATCCCTGGCCAGCACCCCGCGTGACGGTCCAGGTTTGCCTTTCCATTCAGCCTCTGGGGCGCGGATCGGCGTTGCCGGACTCCTGCTGTCGATTTCAGTCCCGGACAGCTCTTCCCTTTCGCGAAAAGCATCGCTCAACCGGCCGAAGGACATCGGTTAATCCCGATCGGCCGGTTCGCACGCGTTGTTGGCATTCGACCAATACTTCATGCATGACGATTCGAATCCGCCGGAATTCGCCCTCACCGGACTTGATCTTCCCGTCCAGCCTCGCGGAAAGCCCTTGAGCCCACTTTGGTTTTCCGGAAATGGGACGAAGGGGGGCAGCCCGAGCGCGAGATTCGCGGCGCTCGTGTCGCTGTTGATCATCGGAGCAGGCGCTCAGGCGCAGACTCCAACCCATTCGCTACGGGTCGACTACGAGGGTTTCTCCGTCTGGCTGGATTGCGACCAGCACGGAGCCTATCGATTCGCCTATAGCGTTGGCTTCGATACCGGGGACGAACCCAGGGCGGATCATTTTTCACTCGACCCTGGCGTCCCCGCGCACTGCCAGCCGGCCTCCGCGGGCAGCTTCAAGGCGCCACCCGGAAAGCCCCGGTTCGACCGCGGGCATCAGGTGCCGGCGAATCATATGGACTGGTCATCCCTGGCAATCGGCGATACCAATTACATGACCAACATATTGCCGCAGACCGCCGTGCTGAACCGCGGCGCCTGGCTTGCAACCGAGGAAATCATCGAGTGCTACCGCGACGTGCAGGATTTGCGGGTCGTTGGGGGCGCCATTTGGGGCAACAATGCCCACAACGATTATTTCGTGGAGAGCCACGGGATCAAGACCCCTGATTATTTCTGGAAGGTGGTCATCCGCGCCGACGGCAAGGCCCAGGCCTGGCTGTTTCCGAACAGCAACGCGCCGACCAGGGCGAGACTGAATAAATACCTGATCAGCATCGCGAGCCTGGAGAAAAAGCTCGGCGAAAGCTTTCCGGTGTCCGAGGCGGTCCGGAAAAAGAGGTACTCGAAATCGTGGACCATCCCCGCCGGTTGCGACAAGGGTTAATTCGAGGTCATTGATCGCGTTGTGACAGTCGCAATCGGCTTGGCTGCGGTCGGCGGCGCTATCGTGGTCGTTCTCATCGCCGTTTGGGTGGCCGCCCGCCGTCCCGTGGCTTGTCCGGATTGTGGGCAACCGTCCCTGCATTGCGTCCAGTGGATCCGGGCTACCGTAATCAGAGAGGGAAAAAGACTTCCCGATAGCTGGGTTTACTACCGCTGTTCGCAGTGCGGTGCGCGGTTCAAGCAGGGCGTCGGACGGGAATTCACAAAGCCGTCGGAAGCGGAGTGGCGGCAGTATTGCTCAAAAAACGGCGATAGCCCGCGGGATTTGGAGTAGCGGTCGGGCGTGTGCTCGCAAGAGGGGTGCCCTGGTGGACGCGAGCCGCTCCGGAGCGATCAGGGGCGGATGGGTCGAGCCGTAACCGGACCGCGGGTGTGTAGCCCGAAATTTCGGCTCCGGCGTTGGGTCGCTTACCCCGTTGTCGAGTAAGGGATTTGACGGGGTTGTGCGGTATTTCGCGCAGGCAGGAAGGTGGAGCCCCGAGAAAAAGCCTTACAAATATTGAGGTCAATATTTGGCCAGATAGTTGCTTTGTTGCTGTTACGCCGGAGGTCCTCGGCCGGCGACTCGGTCGCCGAGGAACAGCGGCGTTACATCACTCCTCAAAGCAGCAAAGGTCAGATCCAATGAAATCCTTGTCTCTCTTGCGTCAAGTTGTTGTGGCCGCAGTGGCGGTTTCCGCGATGGCCGTCTCATTCCAGGCCACCGCCGATGATGACTTTAGAAGAACCCCCCTCTACCGTCTCCGGGGCAGTTTCGGTTTTCAGGCCCAAGGCTATTTTGGCGCCAATTACGATGCCGCCACCCAACAGACGACGGGCGCCGTCGCCGAACGGGTCGGCGTTTACACCTTCGACGGAAAGGGAAACTGCAAGATCCACAGCATCGCCAACAAGGCCGGTCTCGCGGAGGCCGTCATTCAGGACACGGCGGAAGGCGAATGCACCTACGTCATCTACGACGATGGAACCGGGCAGGTCGACGCCCGCTTGGGCGGCAAGACCTTTTACACCTTTTTCGTTCTGGTGAAACACGATACCGAATTCATGTTCACGCGGCGGGAAGGCATCAACAATCCGACCGCCGATGGCGGGGCATCGTTGATCTTCGGAATTGGCAAGAGGCAGTAAGCCGGTCGCGATCGGGGGAGTCGCCGCCAGGGCGGCCTCCCCGCCGGTTCAGAAGTAGCGGTTATCGGGAGTTGTCGGCGGCATTCGGGTTCGCTCCGTTAAGAGGCCCGATATTCCAGCCCCTTTGGCTCGCGTCGAGAGGCTGCCGGCGCCCTCCGCTCCGACCCGGTTTCCGGGTGCGGTAGCCGAAACCGCGAACCCCTTCCTTCCAAAATTGTGATTCAATCGCCCCATGAGCGATAAGAGGGCGGTTGGATTAAGCCTGTTTCAGCAGGTCCTGGGTCTGGCGATGCTGTCGGTTGCGGCCGTGACGGCGCTGGTTGCCTACGGCCTCTATGCCAACGACCGCGCCGAGCGCAACGCGTCCGCATTCTGCCGCGAGGCCGCCAGCGTGGGCGCCATCGCCGATGTGGTTGCGCGTGCGGAGCGCGAGAGCATCCGCCATTACCTCGCCCACCAACCCGAGGCCTACCACTTCCTGTTTCCCGGCTGGGTCTTCAACGTCGGTGTGTGCCAGGCGGAGATCGAGGGCCCTGCCATCCGGAAAACCCGCGTCTGGCTGGCGGGGGATTGAAGCCGTACCGCGGCAAAATCGAGGTCGACCTTTTGCCTGACGCCAATCCAGGGTAGATTGGCCGGGTGAAACGACCGCGCGGAAAGACTGCCGGTTCGGTTTTACGGTCAACGCAGGTCCCGCGGCGCGCCTGCCGCCGTTTCCGGTTTTCGCAGCGCCCGGTTTTCCCTGGTTTATTCCTTATTTCCCCTTTTCGATCGCCGATGTTTTACCAAGCCCTTCGCCCTTGGTTGTTCCGCCTGGATCCCGAAACCGCTCATCATCTGAGTCTCGCGGGGCTGTCCGCCTTGGCGGGCCTGGGGCCGCTGAATCCCCTGCGGCGGACCTTGCAGGACCAGCCCCGCACGGTGATGGGAATCGAGTTTCCCAATCCGGTCGGGCTGGCGGCCGGCTTGGACAAGAACGGCGATTGCATCGACGGGATGTTTGCCCTGGGCTTCGGTTTCGTCGAGGTCGGAACGGTGACGCCCAAGCCGCAACCGGGCAATCCCAAGCCGCGGCTGTTCCGGCTGGTGGAGCAGCAGGCCCTCATCAACCGGCTGGGTTTCAACAACCAAGGGGTCGACTACCTGGTCGAGCGGGTCAAGGCCCGCCGCAATCGGGGTGTGCTGGGCATCAACATCGGCAAGAACCTAACCACGGCAGTGGAATCCGCCCTGGACGACTACCGCATCGGGCTGCGCAAGGCTCACGCACACGCCGACTACGTCACCGTCAACATTTCATCCCCCAACACGCCCGGCTTGCGGACCCTGCAGCTGGGCGAGCATCTGGCGGAACTGTTGGGTGGACTGACGGAGGAGAGGGCGCGGCTGGCCGACGAGCAGGGCCGCCGGGCGCCCCTGGCGGTGAAAATCGCCCCCGACCTGGAGCCGGAGGAGATTGGCCCACTGGCGGAAATGCTGGTAAGCCACGGGGTCGATGGCGTCATCGCCACCAACACCACCTTGTCCCGCGCCGGGGTGGAAGACAATCTGCTTTCTGCCCAGGCCGGCGGCTTGAGCGGCAGGCCGCTGTTCGAGAAGTCGACCGCGGTGGTTGCCAGCCTCGCGGAAACCCTGCAAGGCGCGCTGCCCATCATCGCTTGCGGTGGCATCTTCTCCGCCGAGGATGCCAAGGCCAAGCTCCGGGCCGGCGCCAGCCTGGTGCAGGTCTACAGCGGATTCATCTATCGCGGTCCGGTTCTGATCGAGGAAATCGTTCGCGCCTTGTCGGTCGGGTAAGGCGCAGCCCTAACCCGAAGCAGTCGGCATAGTTCAGAATCCCGGCTTGGGTAACCGCAGAACCAAATCGTCCCAGGCGATAACCACCCCCGGCAGGATGCCGACCGGGGTTTCGCCCGCGCATTCCCGCAGCGCCGTCCCCTGTTTGGGGTTCTCCCTGGTTCTGAAACTGCCTTCCAGGCCCACCGGCAAGGCGCTCTCAACGCTCAGCGGTTGGGTTCCCGTTGCGCCCGACGATCTGCAAGGCTCGGCCCACCGGCCTGAATGGACGCCGGACCCTGATCAATCGTGGCGATAAAACTCGGAGAGAACCGCGATCATGGCGGCGTGATCGGCCACCCCCGCGCTCTCCCGCAGGCTGTGCATGGCCCACATGGGGGAGCCCACGTCGACGCTGGGAACTCCTAAGCGGGAGGCGACGATGGGGCCGATGGTGCTGCCGCAACCCAGGTCGGAGCGGTGGGCGTAATGCTGATAGCGCACTCCGGCCATCTCGCAAAGCTCGATGAAGCGGGCCGCGGTGTCGGCGCCCGTGCTGTAGCGCTGGTTGGCGTTGGTCTTGATGACCGGGCCGGCGTTGACCAGGACGCGGTGGTTAGGCTCGTAGGCGGCGGGGAAATTGGGATGCCAGGCGTGGGCCATGTCGGCGCTGACGAAGAAGCTGCGGGCCAGGGCGCAGCGGAGGCCTTCGCCGTCGCAACCCAGGCCCGCGGCGATCCGCCCCAGCAGGTCGGCGACCAGGCTGCCGCCGGCGCCGGCGGCGCTTTCGCTGCCCACTTCCTCGTGGTCGAACAGCGCGCATACGCAGGTTGCCGACGGCGCCAGGGTGTTGAGCAGCGCCGTCACCCCGGCGTGGCAGGAGGCCAGGTTGTCCAGTTGGCTGTCGCTGACGAATTCCTGCTCCGCGCCCCACAGCCGGCCTTGCTGGGTGTCGTAGACCGCCAGTTCCCAGTTGACCACATCCTTGGCCTCGACCTGCAAGGCGTCCGCCAACACGCCGCGGAAGCGGGCGTCGGCGTCCTCGCCGTCTCTCGCCACGCCGAAAATCAGCGGCAGCTCGGTCTGCTTGTTGAGCTTCAGACCGTCCTCGTTGACGTTGCGGTTCATGTGGATGGCCAAATTGGGCAGTCGCACCAGGGGTTCCCGCAGCTGCAGCAAGCGGGTGGCGATGCCCTCGGAGGCACGGACGTTGACCCGGCCGGCCAGACTCAGGTCGCGATCGGTGAAGGTCGCCAGGATGGGGCCGCCGTAGACTTCGACCGCCAGCCGCACCAGGCCTTCCGCACCATGGGCCGCCCTCGGCTTGAGCCGCAGCCCCGGCGAATCGGTATGGGCGCCGACGATGCGGAAACCGCTTTGCTCCAGCGGCACGGTGCCCAGGGCAAAGGCCACGATGGAGCCGCCGCGGACTACCAGATAGCGTCCGCCGGCTTCCAGCCGCCAGCGTTCGGATTCGGGCAGGTTGCGGTAACCCCGGTCCAGCAGGCGTTTTTCCACGCTGGCGACGGCGTGCCAGGGACTGGGGCTGGCGTCGATGAAATCGATGAGGTCCAGCGCCGCGGCGCGGGCTTCGACGGAAATGGCCATGGCAGGATCAGGATTGGGCGGGACGATGCCGCTGCAGTGCGGATCGGAAGGCGGTCACGACGTCGTCGGAAAAGCCGCACAGCACGACCTTCTCCAGGGTCTGGCTGGAGCGCAGAAAGTCCACCAGGGTGGCGACGGCGATCTCCGCCGCGGGCACCAGCGGGTAGCCGTAGATGCCGCAGGAGATGGCGGGGAAGGCGATGGAACGGATGCCATGCAGGTCCGCCAGTTCCATGGCGCTACGGTAGCACGACGCCAGCTGTTCCGCTTCGCCCTGCCCGCCACCTTGCCAAACCGGGCCGACGGTGTGGATCACCCGTCGCGCCGGCAGGCGGTAGCCGCCGGTGATCTTGGCCTGGCCGGTCCTGCAGCCTCCCAGGCCGCGGCATTCCTCCACCAGTTGCGGCCCGGCGGCCCGATGGATGGCGCCGTCCACTCCGCCGCCGCCCAGCAGCGAGCTGTTGGCGGCGTTGACGATGGCGTCGACCGCCAGTTGGGTGATGTCGCCCTTGATGATCTCGATGCGGTTCATGGGGCGATTCTAACGCGAGACATGGGCCGGGTCGCGCAAATCGCCCCATGTTCCGGGGAGGCTCCGGTTCAGCCGAGACTGTCCAGGTATCTCTGCACACCGGTTTTGCCGGCAGCCTCTGCGGCTTCCGCAAGAGCCCTGAGATAAACGGCCACACCGGTTTCACCGGGCTTCGCGGGGGGCAGCACCACCCCGGCCGGTGCCGGAGCGGCTTCCGGCGCCGCCGCGGCCGGTGCGGCGGACTGAGTTGAACTCCCGGAAAACAAATTACGGAAAAATGACACGACTTG
>VEPB01000217.1 GCA_012026715.1 Methylococcaceae bacterium
ACCGAGCGGCTGCTGGCCGCGCAGACGCTGAAGAACACCGAGGAACGCCTGCGAGCCACCCTGGAGCAATCGCCCAATGTCGCCGTCCAGTGGTATGACCGATCCGGGCGGGTGATCTATTGGAACCGCGCCTCGGAGCAAATTTACGGATGGACCAGCCAGGAGGCCCTGGGCAAGACCTTGGATCAACTGATCCCGGTATTGGAAGGGGCGGTTGCATTCAAGGATGCGTTTCAGCGCGTCGCCGAGACCGGCAATCAGGTCGGTCCATTGGAATATCGGGCCCACCACCGTTCCGGCGCGGTCCGCTGGGTCCTTTCGACACTTTTCGCCATTCCCGGCCAGCCCGACGATCAGCCGATCGTGGTGTGCATGGACGTGGACATCACCGAGCGCAAGCGCGCGGAAGCGGCGCTGCTGGAGAGCGAGTCGGTGTCCCGCCAGTTGTACAACTCGATGCCGGACCCCGTGTTTACGGTAACCTCCGACGGCAAGCACTTCCTGGACGTCAACGATGCAGCCAGTGCCGTACTCGGGTACACCCGGGAGGAACTGCTGCAGGTCGGACCGGCAGCGATTGACGCCCCCCCGGATAAAGAAAAGCTACCGGAAAGATTCGCCGAATTGCGGAGGACCGGGCATATCGTGCATGAGACCGTTCATATCCGGAGGGACGGCCACCGCATTCCGGTTGAACTGCATAGCCGTTCCATCAATCTGGGCGGGCAGTCCGTCATCCTGGGGGTGGCCCGCGACCTGTCGGAACGGAAGCGGTTGCAGGAGGAATTGCAGCGGCAGCGGGATTTTGCCGAAGGCCTGATCGAGACCGCGCAAGCCATTATTCTGGTCCTGGATACGGACGGGCGCATCCTGAGATTCAACCCGTATATGGAGCGGCTCAGCGGCTATCGTCTCACCGACCTGCAGGGCCAGGACTGGTTAGGCGCCTTGCTTCCGCCGCGTGACCGGAACGCCATGCAGTCGGTGTTCCGCGCCCAATCCGGCGCCGTCCAGACCTCCGGCCAGATTTGCCCCATCGTCACCCACTGTGGAGAAGAGCGCCAGATCGAATGGCATAACACCCCGCTGCGGGCCAGTGACGGGGCGGTGATGGCACTGCTGTGCCTCGGTCAGGACATCACCGAGCGCAGGCGCATCGAGGCTGAACTGGAGGCCTATCGGCAGCAGTTGGAAGTGCGTGTGGCACAGCGGACCAGCGAGCTCGAACAAGCCCGCGACGCCGCCGAAGCCGCCAACCGCGCCAAAACCGTGTTCCTGGCCAACATGAGTCACGAGTTGCGCACCCCCCTCAATGCCATCCTCGGCTTCTCCCAGATCATGGAGCGCGACCCGCGCATCCCCGAGGGCCAGCGCCACAACGTCGAAACCATCAAGCGCGCCGGCGGCCACCTGCTCGCGCTGATCAACGATGTCCTGGAAATCTCCCGCATCGAGGCGGGCCGCACCACCGTCACCCGAGAGGCTTTCGATCTGCCCGCCACCCTGTTTGCGGTCGAGGGGATGATCCGCCTCAAAGCGGAGGCCAAGGGCCTCGCCTTTAGTGTCGAATGCTCGGCCCAGGCCAGCCTGCCGACTCATGTTCTGGGCGATGCCCACCATCTGCGCCAAGTCCTCCTGAATCTCCTGGGCAATGCCGTCAAGTACACCGACCGGGGCAGCGTCTGTTTGCGGCTGACGCCGGAACCGGGGCGCATCCGGTTCGAGGTGGAGGACAGCGGCCCGGGAATTCCGGCCGGGGATCTGCCGCACATTTTCCAGGCCTTTTATCAGGCCGAAAATGGCATCGGCAAAGGCGAAGGCTCCGGCCTGGGGCTGACCATCAGCCAGGAATTCGTGCGGTTGATGGGGGGGGAACTCGGCGTCACCAGTCGACTGGGCCGGGGAAGCGTGTTCTCCTTCACGATTCCGCTGCCGCCCTGTAGCGCACCGGTCGGGGCGGTTCAGCCGAGCCGGGTGCTCGGCCTGGCTCCGGATCAGCCGATCCCGCGGGTCTTGGTTGCGGAAGACCATGCCGATAACCGCGCGCTCCTCCGCGCGCTGCTGGAGCACGCTGGTTTCGAAGTCGAAACCGCCGCGAATGGCCGCGAGGCGGTCGAGGCGTTTCAACGTGACCATCACGACTTCATCTGGATGGATATGCGGATGCCGGTCATGGACGGCTATGCGGCCACCGGAGCCATACGCGCCCTGCCCGATGGCAAGGGCGTCGTCATCGCCGCGCTGACGGCCAGCGCATTTAAGACGGATCGCGACGCCATTCTGGCGGCGGGCTGCGACGACTTCCTGGCCAAGCCCGTCGACGCGGAGCGCCTGTTCCATATCATGGGCGAGCGGTTGCAGCTGCGCTATCGGCATGCCGAAGGCGGCGCCCCGTCGGCGCCCCAGCCAATTCCGGATTTGACCGGGCTGGATCGCGAGCTTCGCGCCGCCATCCGCCAGGCGGCCGCAGCGCTCGATGCAGAGGCGTGCCGCAAGATCGTCGAGCGCTTGCGACCGGACCACCCCGAGACTGCGGCCGCCTTGGCGGCGCTGGTGGAGACCTTCCGCTTCGATCAACTGCTGGCGACGGTGGAAGCGGGGCAGGGCAACCGAGCAGGGACATGATTCAAGGCAGTAGGGACTCAGGGCGGGCACCCCCGACACGCCCCCTGGTGGCGATCAATCCACCGGCGGTGGCGGCGGCGCGATGACGGTACGGGAACCGTTGGGCTCGGCGGGGCCGACGACGCCGGCTCGTTCCATGTCCTCGATCATGCGCGCGGCGCGGTTGTAGCCCACCTTGAAGCGGCGCTGGACGCTGGAGATGGAGGCCTTGCGGCGCTCGGTGACGAACCGCACCGCCTCGTCATAGAGGTCGTCGGATTCGTCGCCGCCTTCGCCGTCACCGCCCTTGTAGCCGGAGAAGTCGGCGGCGTCCTCGTTGAAGCGGGTGATCTCGTCGATGTAGCGGGCCGGGCCGGTGAGCTTGAGGAATTCCACCACGTTGTGGACTTCCTGGTCGGACACGAAGGCGCCGTGGGCCCGCATGGGAATGCCGGTGCCGGGCGGCAGGTAGAGCATGTCGCCGTTGCCCAGCAGGGACTCGGCGCCGCCCTGGTCGAGGATGGTGCGGGAGTCGATGCGGGAGGATACCTGGAACGACAGTCGGGTCGGGATGTTGGCCTTGATCAGCCCGGTGAGCACATCCACCGAAGGCCGCTGGGTCGCCAGAATCAAATGGATGCCGGCGGCGCGGGCCTTCTGGGCCAGGCGGGCGATCAGCTCCTCCACCTTCTTGCCGACGATCATCATCATGTCGGCCAACTCGTCGATGATGATGACGATCTGGGGCAAGGGCTCCAAAGCGGGCTGCACGTCCAGCTCGGAGATCAGGTCCGGCTTCCACAACGGGTCTAGGATGGGGTCGCCCTCGTCGATGGCCTCCCGCACCTTCTGGTTGAAGCCCGCCAGGTTGCGCACCCCCACCATGGACATCAGCTTGTAGCGCCGTTCCATTTCCGCCACCGACCAGCGCAGGGCGTTGGCGGCCTCCTTCATGTCGGTGACCACCGGCGTGAGCAGGTGGGGAATGCCCTCGTAGATGGACAGTTCCAGCATCTTGGGGTCGATCATGATCATGCGCACTTCGGCCGGAGTGGCCTTGTACAGCATGCTGAGGATCATCACGTTGACCGCCACCGACTTGCCCGAGCCGGTGGTGCCCGCGACCAGCAGATGGGGCATGCGGGCCAGGTTGGCCACCACCGGATGGCCGCTGATGTCCTTCCCCAGAACCATGGTGAGGGGCGAATCGGAGTGGCGATAGGCATCGGAACACAGCAGCGAGTACAGCAGCACCATCTCCCGTTCCTGGTTGGGAATTTCCAGGCCGATCACCGACTTGCCGGGGATGATCTCGACCACCCGTACGCTGGTGACCGATAGGGCGCGGGCCAGATCCTTGGCCAAGCCGCTGATGCGGCTCACCTTCACGCCTGCCGCCGGCTGCAGTTCGAAGCGGGTGATGACCGGCCCCGGATGGACTTCGGTCACCTGCACGTCGACCCCGAAGTCGTCCAGGATGGATTCCACCAGCCGCGACATCTCCTCCAGCACTTCGCGAGTGTAACCGCGAATCTTGGGCGCGGACTTGGTGAGCAGGTCCGGCGAGGGCAGGGCACCGGCCGGAACGTTGCCGAAGTCCGGTGCCTTGGCGCTCTTGCCGGCGGCAAGCGGCGCCGGCGCCTTGACGGCCGGCGCCGCCCCCAGGGTCTGAGCGGGAGCGGGTTTCGGCGCCGGCTTGAGTAACGGTTCGGTACGGCCTGTCTTGGCCGGCTTCGGCTTGGCGGCGGATTCCCGGTACAGGGGCTCGGTGGCCGGTTCAGGGTCGCCCAGGTCGGCGCGGCGGCGCGGCGGATTGAATACCGCCAGAAAGCCGTTCACCACGATCAGGGAATACTTGCCCACGATATCGATCAAGCCGACCCAGGACAGGCCGGTGTAGAGGGACACCCCCGTCAGGAATAAGCCGGTGAGCAGCACCGTCGTGCCTTTGGCACCGAACGACCGGAATACCAGATGGGCGACTTCCTGGCCCAGGATGCCGCCGGTTCCCTGTGGCATGGGAAACAGGCTGCGCTGCCAATGCAGGTCGGCGATGGCGGCGGCGGCCCCCATGGCGGCGGCGAAGCCCAGCCAGTGGAGGATGCGGGTCGCCAGGGGGGGGGTGGCGTGCTTGCGTTCGCCCTTGTAGACGGAATAGCCGTAGCCGGCCAGCAACAGCGGAAACAGGAAGGCGGTGACGCCGAACAGCGAGAAGCCCAGGTCGGCCAGCCAGGCCCCCACCGCGCCGGCACCGTTGGCCGGCGGCCGGCCCGAACCGGTGTGAGTCCAGCCGGCGTCGTCCACGTTGAAGGTAAACAGGGCGATGAGGATGAACAGGGCGACGGCGATGTAGGCCAGGAAAAAGACTTCCCGGATTCCCCTGCTCAGGGTGGCCCCAATGTCGGCGGTATTCGACAGCTTGTTGTCGGCTTCTGGCAAAACGCTCACCAAATCAAATAACTAATAATCGGATTGTTGAATCCGGCTAAGCGGATTTTACCCAATGTCAGTCTTTACGGGAAAACTGCGGCTATTCATACTAACCCGATGGGTCACTGGGGCAGGGCACTGCCGGTGACGTTCTTCCCTTTACCGACCACCGGCGTACCCGGTGCGACGAGGACACCGATGACTGCGACGAAGCATTGCAAACTCCTGATCCTGGGTTCCGGCCCGGCAGGATACACCGCCGCCGTGTATGGCGCCCGCGCCAATCTCAAGCCAGTGGTGATCACAGGCATTCAGCAGGGCGGCCAACTCACCACCACGACCGATGTCGACAACTGGCCCGGCGACGCCGAAGGCGTGCAGGGGCCGGAGCTGATGGAACGGATGCTCAAGCACGCCCAGCGCTTCGATACCGAGGTGGTGTTCGACCACATCCACACGGCCGACTTGTCCAGCAAGCCGATGAAGCTCATCGGCGATTCCGGCGTGTACACCTGCGACGCGCTGATCATCGCCACCGGCGCCTCCGCCCGCTATCTGGGGCTGGATTCGGAGGAAGCCTTCAAGGGTCGGGGCGTGTCCGCCTGCGCTACCTGCGACGGGTTCTTCTACCGGGGCCAGCACGTAGCGGTGATCGGCGGCGGCAACACGGCGGTGGAGGAAGCATTGTACCTTTCCAACATCGCGGCCAAGGTGACGGTGGTGCACCGTCGCGACAAGTTCCGCTCCGAGAAGATCCTGTCGGACAAGCTGATCGAACGCAGCCGCTCCGGCAATGTGAGCATCGAATGGAACCACGTGCTGGACGAGGTGTTGGGCGATGCTTCCGGCGTCACCGGCATGCGCATCAAGAGCACCGCAGACGGCGCCACCAAGGAGGTCGATCTTCAGGGCGTGTTCGTCGCCATCGGCCATTCCCCCAACACCGAAATCTTCCAGGGCCAGCTGGACATGCGCGGCGGCTATATCACGGTGAAGGGCGGCTCCGAGGGCAACGCCACCGCCACCAGCGTCCCCGGCGTGTTCGCCGCGGGCGACGTGCAGGACTCGGTCTACCGCCAGGCCATCACCTCCGCCGGCTCCGGCTGCATGGCGGCGCTGGATGCGGAGAAGTTTCTGGATGGTTTGGAAGGGGCTTAGGAAAGGTTAAGGCGATGATGTCACAGAATCTACCCTTTCCCCGCAGACAATGCCGTTAGCGCGAACGTCGCGACGCGAACTCCTTGGTCTCCTTCAGGGTAGGGCCGCCGCCGTAACGTTCAGGAGCCGCTGAAATGATCCCTGGAACCTTTCGTAAGGTGAAACGGTGCTTGGTTTGCCCACCGGTTTTTCCGGTGGGCTGATAGGAATCTCCCACCGTACCATCCATTCGGCTGGGGCTGGTTCCTGGCCAGCGCTAGGAGCACGGCGGAGAACTCCAAGGAGGTCTAACGGTTCTGGGGATCTCGCCGAATCGATGCCCAGGACGACCGGGCAAGATCAGCTTTTTCGAAACTTGCGCGTTACCCCCAGCGCAACCAGGCCGGAGCCGAACATCAACCAGGTTGCCGGCAAGGGAACCGATAGATTCTGGAGAAACGCGACTTGGCCCGAGAATCCAAATATCCCCCCCATCGAGTTTTGTCCTGAAAACGTCAAGGTGTGATTGCCTTTCGGGATCAGACCCAGGGATTGAATGGTATTGGAGACAACCGCGTTCTTGGTGCCGCCGTCCAACTGCCAGCTGAATGCGATAATCGGCTGAAAAAAGTTGATCTGGCTGCTCAAATCCACTAGTTGTGTCTTGCCATTAGAGTCGGATGGCAAATTAAACGTGTAGCCTACGGAAAAATCGGTGCTGGGTGATTGGAATCCATTTCCCACCGTGTACCAGGTTCCATCGGCATTGATGGGGCCCACCAAGGTCGACGCAGATACCGCAGCCGGGAGCACAAGCACCGGAGCAAACACCAGAGCGGCCAATCGATTTGAGCGAATCTTCATCTTCAAGCTCCTCCCCGAGGGGTGTTGGACGTTCGAGTCGACCTCCTGTCCTTGTGCAGTGCCGCGCATAACGAGAGGCACAAAGAACCCGGTCTCCGCCGCCGAAGAATCTGATCGGCGAGGAGTTCTTTCCTTGAGAAGTCCTTATGAAAGCTAGGATGAACCTGCCGCGCGGCGGTGTCAACCGACTCCGACCGACCGTTCGGCAATGGGGTCGCGTCTCGCGAAGCGCTGCGTCGAGTGCTTCGCCCGGCCTGACGAAACGACTTCAGGGCGCGGTCCAGCTAGGGGTTTCGTTCGCGGGCACCCGAGTTTCTGGCAATAAACCCGACAAGAAAGCTTGCCTCATCCCATGCCAGGAATCGGCCGAGACCTACCAGCGCCAGTCCGAACAGCAGCATCGCAGGAGGGACGAGCAGCTCGATCCAGGCCTGCTGCTCCACCATGGACGGTTCCCACGTCACTGGGCCGGGCCGGGCAGGGCAAGACAGGCCGGAGTGCCGGTGAGAACGTCGTTTCAAACCAGAGGTACAGGAACAGCCGGACGACGGGCTGGGTGGTCAGATCGCAGTATAGGGCGGTACCTTCGGGGGTGCGATCGTAGCGTGGCAGTCAGGAATGTTTGGAAGGAATCGCGGTAACCGATGCGCTTGCGCAGCCGCAAGGACAAATCCGTGATCTCGCCGATCACCGGGTTCGAGCCGGACAGCCGGCGGTTGAAAACAGCCAGGTAGGGTACGCTCCGCGTACCATAAGACTTGTTGGGTGGTGACATCCTCAAATGATACCCGGCGGTGTTTGGGTTACGCACAGCGTACCCTACCAGCGCGCGTAGGGCACAAGAGGCGACAGCCGTATTGCGCCAGATGAATGCCAGATTCGGCGCAATACGCGATGAAGCCGCTCGCACCCTACGATTGCGCTTTACCGCGATGCGGGTGGGCAAACGGTTTTTGGTGTGCCCACTCCGGTGGTGGGCAGATAGGGCCTGCCCACCATACCGGGGCAGTAGATCGGAATCCTGTTCGAACTGGTTATTTTGCTTGCAACTTTTGAATGATTGCGCCGGTTTCATTTCCTTCCTGGTGTCCATCTGGAAACTGTCTGATAAAGTCGAAAACATCCTGCTGCTTAACCTCGACAATCTGGCCGTTGTGGAGAGACGGAATACTGGACGGTTCATTCTTGAGCAGGCCTTTGATGTTATCGCCGTTCCATCCAGTGATTTCGACCCACATCCATTCATTTCCACCCTCCGGAATTCTGAAGGGGGCTTTGACTTGGATGAACTCGCCCGGGGCCAAGCCATCAACGAACGCCTTTCTGAGCTTCGGCAATTGTGCTTTGGCGTCGCGGCTTGCTGCGCGAAGCTCAGCATTGTTGCGATCGACCGGTGTGACCTCATCTTCCCAGCCGAATAGCGAATCCAGGAGGGCTTCCTGCCTGCTGTGTACGTCGCTGCCAGGATATCGGCCGAAACCTATCGCAATCAGTCGGTTGCGAGGATCGCCATCTTCCGGCGTGGCTTCGCTAAGGCCAAGCTGGGCGAAGGCGGTGGCGTTCGGCTTCAGTGAGTTATTCTGAGGATCGCGAACTGCCTGGTGCCGAATTCTGCGAATGTCCAAGTCGAATTGACCCGGACGCTCGATGATAGCGCCTTCTACCAGTGACTGGCAGAATAGATTGATGAGATTTCCCATCGGTCGGTTAAGGGACCAGCCAAAATTCTCGACGACCACATCGGGGAGTCCGAATTTCGCCATCCCCAGGGTTATAGCGCGGACGTAATCGCCCGACTTATAGGCATGGATCGTTGTGTGCTTGGAAACATCAGGGATGCCGTCTGACCACGATTGCATCCGTTTTTTGCGCCATTCGTCCGGCGTAAAGATCTGCCGAGTCTCCTCATCCCACATCAGCCCGCCTGTTCTCCTGGCCAGATCTTCCGCAAGGATGTTCGCCAGTTGCAAGCCTCTCCCGACCTGAGTTCCGCCGTGAGCGAAGTCCAAGATGACGACCTGGCGGCTGGTCTGGAGCAGTTCTGCCTGTTCCGGTGTCAGGCCCTTTCCGTCGTGTTGGAGCGAGCGCAGGTTCGGGGGAGGATATCTGTCCCGCACGTCTTCGAGGGAATAGGCGGAGACAACCGGCTGATTTGGCATTTCGGGAATGTCGTTCACCAAGGCAGGTGCATCCTTCGTTTCGGCGAGTAGTTGCCTCAAGACGATGAGTGGATCGCTGTTTGATGACGGCAGATAGTAAATCGCGTACTGAAAATGGACCGACTCGGTCGTCAAACTCCCCGCAGGAATTTCATTTTGCGTCGCCCTTTCGGCCTCAGCGTCTTGCGGCTGTTGCGAGCAGGACACGATCTGCGTCATCAGCGCCAAGACAAACAATACACTGGCCAGACGAGAGCCTCGGATTCTCACTGCCCCCGTCTCACGATTGCTGCCACGGCAGCCCATGGAATCGCCAGCCGCCCAGGGTGCCGCGGTGCTTCTGGTCGTCCAGCGCGCCTTCGAAGCCTTCGTCGATATTGGTGAGGTCGCGGTAGCCGGCGGCGGCCAGGGCCTTGGCGGCGTCCATGGAGCGCTGGCCGCTGCGACACATGAGGTAGATGGGGGTTTCCGGATTGGGGATGCGTTGGCGCACCTCGTCGACGAAGTTGGGATTGGGCTTCCAGTCGGGGGCTTCCTTCCAGGGGATGTTGACCGCGCCCAGGGCGTGGCCGACGAAGCTGAATTCGATGCGGTCGCGCACGTCCAGCAGCACCGCGCCGGCGTTGCCGTTGATGGCGGTCCAGGTCTGGCGCGGGTCGAGGTTCTTGATCAGGCTCATGGGGCGGGTCTCCGGGGTTGGGAGGTCAGTGGGCATGGTTGAAGAAAGAGACCTTTCCTTGCGGGAGAGGCCAGTGTGTTGGCTCGCACCGGCTTGCTCCCAGGAACCGGATTTCTCTCCGTCGATGCTGTTGACAGACGGAACCCTCTTCCCGCGGGAGAGGTTAGGGTGAGGGCAAAAGCGTCTGATGCTTCAATGGGGTTGTCGCAAGCGCAAGGTGCTCCAGCCCTCACCCCAAACCCTACCCAGGAACCTGCGGCCCATGGCCGCACCTTTTTTCCTTCTCCCTCCGGGAGAAGGTGGCCCGAAGGGCCGGATGAGGGAGAGAGGCCAACCGGTTGCAGGGCACAATTCGCGGGCCATGGGGCCGGGTGGTCTCTCCCGCAGGGAGAGGGGCTAGATTGAGTCGGCCGGCTTCCAGCCGACATAATAGGCTTCATCACGCAGGCCTTGGGCCAGGTCGCCGCAGCGGTCGTCCTCGCGATAGTAGCGGAGCTTGAGGGCTGCGAACAGCCGCGGCAGCTCGTTGTCCTCCAGCAGATAGTCCGGGTTGTTCGGTCCCGATTCGGTGAGCTTGGCGCGGGTGTAGGTCTGGTAGTACAGCAAACCGCCGGGCTTGAGCGCGGCCACGATGGCATCGGCCAGGCTGCGGGTGAGGAAGCGGCTGACC
>VEPB01000415.1 GCA_012026715.1 Methylococcaceae bacterium
CCTGCTGGATGCACGCAAGATCACCCTGTGTGGCGAGGAAAGCTTCGGCACCGGTTCCGACCACGTGCGCGAAAAGGACGGACTGTGGGCGGTGTTGTTTTGGCTCAATCTGGTCGCGCTGCGCAAGCAGTCGGTGGCGGAGATCGTGCGCGAACATTGGCGCCGGTTCGGGCGCGACTATTATTCGCGGCATGATTACGAAAACGTGGATAGCCAGATTGCCGAGGGAATCATGGCCGGGCTGGAGTCGCGTCTGGCGGAGCTACCCGGGCAGGTATTCGGCGATTACCGGGTAACTTTCGCCGACGATTTCCGTTACAGCGATCCGGTCGACGGCAGCGTGAGCGAGCATCAGGGCATTCGCATCGGCTTCGAGAACGGCTCCCGGATGGTGTTTAGGTTGTCGGGAACCGGCACCGAGGGAGCAACCCTGCGCATCTATCTGGAACGCTATGCGCGCGATTCCGCGCAGCACGATCAGGATACCCAGACGGCGCTCGCGGATTTGGTGGAACTGGCGGAAACTTTGAGCGGGGTAAAGCGGTTGAGCGGTATGGATCGTCCGACGGTGATTACCTGATTCCTTGTTTTGAGGCGGATGCCACAGTGTGTCCGCCGCAGTGTCTGTAGTGTGGCTGTTGGTCCCTACCAGCCGAAGAGGCGTAAGACGATGTCGTTACTCCAACTCCCGTTCGAACCCAACGATGAAGCGGTTGACTCCTGGCTGGGGTCGTTGCCGACCAATCCGGGGGAGTGTTGCCGCATGCTCAACGACGGGTTGCAGGCACTGTTGGGAGGGGATCTCGCCCAGGACTTCCGTTTCCGGGCACTGGAAAAGCTCAAGCCGATACTGTTTATCCAAAGCCATCGGTTGGCCCAGTCCTATCTCGGAAAGCCGCAAGGTAACGACGACAAGATGCGCAAGCTGGCGCTCCTGGGCGTCCAGTTCCCCGGAGAGTTGGGCAAGGGATACTTGGCGCTGGCTCGGGCGGAGGGAGCCAAGGAAACGACCGACCCGGAATTCCACGCCCGGATGATTTACGAAGCGCTGGAATGTTTCGAACTGTATTCGCTGCGTCTCGCGCAGATCTTCGAGCCCCCCTCCAATTCCTTCTGGGGACGGATCTTCGAATTGTTCGCCATGGCCGAGGCCAGGGAATATCTGGGCTGGCGGCCGGTCGTCGACAGCCCCGCCATGCCCGGACGGCGCAGTGTCGAATCTTTGTTCGGTCAGATACTGATGTTTCACCGGGCTGCCCCTAACCAGCTCAATCCGGATCAAATTCAGCGGTTGCACGAACTGCTGGGTGCCCATGTCGGATTGGTGGCAATCTGCCGGGCGGCTTGGCGAGACGGCCATAGCGCCGACCTCTATATCGATCTGGATGCGCCGCGCGACCCGCAGCCATTCGATCCGTCCGACCGCGACAACACCGGCGCCAATCGGCGCTACCTGTATTGCCGGGAACTTCGAAGCAAACTGGCATTGCTGAGCCAGCCGACCACCCCCGAGGCGGAGCGGTTGGCGCCGGCATTCGCCGCGCATCTTGAGATTCGGCTGGGCGGAATCCCGGTGGTTTCCCAGGAGGCCCAGAGCCGCAGCGCCGTGATCATCCCCCGGTTGGAAGACCTGATTGCCCGGTTGGCCATCCTCGAGGTCCGTTCTCAGGAGCGGCAGCCGTGGCTGGTTGGGGGCATCGATCTGGAACTGATGCCGCTGGGGAATGGATCGACACCGCCTTCGCTGGAGGCTTTCTCCAAGTCCGCCGGTACCTTCGCGCCAGGCAAGACCAGCGACCTGAAAGGCCAGTTCCAATGGCAGCGTGGTGAATATCCTTGCAAGGTCTATCGGGCGGAGGCCCCGGGCTACTACCTGCTGGAGCCTTCCGGGGTGACCTTGCGGCCGGGCATGCTGGTGGCCATCAATACCGACAACCGGCTGATTCAGCTGGGACTGATCGCCGGTGGAGCCGGGGACGGCAGCGCGGCGCTGATGCCTTTCGAACTGCTCGGGAGCGAGCCGGTACCGGTCAAGGTCTTCCTCGACGCGTCGCCGTCCAAGAGCCGCAAGGCCGTGCTGGCCAAACTGGCGACCGCGCGGGAGGGCTGCCAAGGTTTGTTCGCCGAATCCTTGCGGTTGCGCGGTGGCGAGCAGTTAACCCTGGAGCGCGACGGCGTTCGCAGGCGCTGCAAGGTGCTGCGTATTCGGGAAAGTTCCAGAGATTTCAGGGAATATGAGATCGCCTTCGAAGATTCCGCCGGGCCCGGCTGAAGAAGTCGAGCCGGTTCAATCCGAATGGAGGAAGGTCCAGTGATCGAAGCGGGCCGCCTGTCCCAATAGGATTCCCTGGGGGCTGCGCAGATTCCACACCAGCGCATTCTCGATCTTGAAGCGGTTGCCGTGGCGGCCGATACGAACCCCGCTGTAATGGTCGATGTAACCGTGGCTGACCACTTCCTGCAGTGCCGTTTCCCGCTCCTTCTGGTCCCTGGGTTCCGCCGACAGCCGCGACGGCAACCGAGTCAGCTCTTCCCACTCCATGCCGAACAGGCTCATCGCGGTGCGGTTCGCATAGTTGAAGATTGGATCCGGCGAAGTATCGTGGGACAGCAGGGCGAAGCTCGCATCGAACACATAGCGGGCCGCTTCGGCATCGGTCATGCGCCGGTTGACCAGGTCCCTCCCGGTCCAGTGCCGGAAACTCCGGCGCAGCAGCCCGATGTGGCCGGCCAGGAAGTCGTTTTCGGCGGCCGGTCGTGGCAGGCGCAGGCTGCTCATGGCCTTATTGTTCCGGAGGCAGCAGCCGCTGGACCTTCTTTTCCAGCTGCTTGAGCCGCGACCACATTTCCGCCAGCCGCGGCATGACGGCCATGTTTTTCAGGTATTGCTGCAGCGGCTGTACCGGCCCGCCGGCGTACATGCCCGGTTCCTTGACGCTGTTATGAAGGCCGGCGCGGTGGAGCAGCACGGAATCGCTGGCCACCGTCACATGGTCCAGCACTCCGGTCTGGCCGGTGGCGATGACCCGTTTGCCGAACTTGCTGGAGCCGGAGATGCCCGTATGGGCGCACAGAATGCAGTCCTCGTCGATTTCGACGTTGTGGCCGATGTGGCACAGAGCGTCGATGATGGTCCCGCTCCGGATGACCGTGGCGCCGTAAGTGCCGCGGTCGATGGTGGTGTTGGCGCCGATGATCACCCGGTCTTCGATGATGACCTTGCCGGTATGGGGAATGCGGTAGTTGCGCCGCTGCTCGTCCTGGGCGAAACCGAAACCCTCCGAGCCGACCACGCAGCCCGCTTTCAACATGCAACGGGCGCCGACCTCGCAGCCGTGGCTCACCACGCAGCCGGGATGGAGCACGCTGGCGGCGCCGATGCGCGCATCGTGCTCGACCACGCAGTTGGCCATCAGCACGACGCCTTCGCCCAGATGGACGTTGCGTCCGACCACCACGCCGGGGCCGATCACGGCATCGCCGGGTATCGCCACGCTGTCGTGGATCACCGCGGAGGGGTGGATGCGGGGCCATTCGGTTCGGTAGAAATCGCGGTCATCGTAGGCTTGTTTGACCAGCGCGGTGGCCAGTCTCACGTTGGGTGCCAACAGGATGGCCAAATCCCCCAGGTCGTGCAGTTCGGCGGCGATGGCGGCAGTGGTGATGACCGCGGCCGGCCGCTGCTGTCGCAAGGCCGGCAGGTATTTCAGGTTATCCACGAACACCAGGTCACCGGGGCCGCATTGATCGATGGGGGCAAAGCCGGTGATGGCGTTGTCCGGACCCTGGCGGTCGGTAATGAGTTGTTGCGGCTGGAAACGGTCGAGGATTTCTGAAGGTTTCAGTTGCATGGGGCGTGACGGAAGCGAAGGAGTTCAGCAGCGGACGCCGGACCGAAATCCGGCGGGATTTGTGGTTGGCCAGAGGATAGCCCGTATAATCGAATTTTCCGAGCCGAACCGACGGTTCAGGTCCAGCGACCGGCCGGCGATTGCGGCGATTCCATCATAATCCGATTGTGAGGCGCCAGCGTGAAAACGACAATAGCGGTGAAGGGCATGAAATGCGGGGGATGCGAGGCGACGGTGCGGGAGGCCGTCGGGGCCTGCGCCGGCGTCACCGCCGTCGTCCCCAGTTTCAAGGCGAACAGCGTCGAGGTCGAATACGACGAAGCCCAGGCGAGCCTGGAGGAAATCAAACAAGTCATCGCCGGCAAGGGTTTCCAGGTCGGTTGAAGCGCTCACTTCAGACAGGTGGAGACGGTTCCATGCAGCAACCCTTGAACGTCGCGATCACCGGTGCCGCCGGGCAAATCAGTTACGCCTTGCTGTTCCGTTTGATCGCCGGGGAATTGGCCGGCAATCAGCAGTCGCTCAGCCTGCGGTTGCTGGAAGTCCCGGAAGCGCTGCCGATGCTGGAGGGCGTGGTCATGGAGTTGGCCGATTGCGCCGCGCCCCTGCTGCGGGATGTGGTGGTCACGGCCGACCCGGAGGTGGCATTCCGCGATGCGGATCTGGTGTTCCTGCTGGGGGCCAGGCCTCGCGGGCCCGGCATGGAGCGGCGCGACCTGCTGCAGGGCAACGCCGAAATCTTCAGCCGTCAGGGGCGGGCGCTCAATGAGGTCGCCAGACGCAGCGTCAAAGTCCTGGTCGTGGGTAATCCGGCCAATACCAACGCCCTGATCGCGCTGCGCAACGCGCCGGAGCTGTCGCCGCGGAATTTCTCCGCCATGACCCGGCTCGACCACAACCGCGCGTTGTCGCTGCTGGCCGCCCAATGCGGTTGCGAGGTGGGCGAAGTCAAGCGGATCGCCATCTGGGGCAACCATTCCACCAGCCAGTTTCCGGATCTCTCTCATGCCACCGTAAGCGGCCGGTCGGCGCTGGCTCTGGTGGGCGACGACTGGTTTCGCGGCAGTTTCATTCCGACCGTGCAACAGCGTGGCGCCAGCGTCATCCAGGTCCGCGGCAAGTCTTCGGCAGCTTCCGCCGCCAATGCCGCCCTGGGGCAGATGCGCAGCTGGATCGGCGCCACCCCCGGCGGCGACTGGGTCAGCATGGCGGTGCTGAGCGACGGCAGCTACGGCATCGCCGAAGGCATCGTGTATTCCTTTCCCGTCACCACCGCCGGGGGCGACTTTCAGATCGCCCGCGATCTTCCCATCGGCGACTTCGCGCGCGAGCGCATGCAGGCCAGCGCGGCCGAGCTGCTGGAAGAACGGGCGATGGTGGAGCACTTGTTCCCGGTTTGAGCCGTTCATTTCGCCGTATTCCATGTCGTCCCACCGGCCGGGTCCCGCAGGCCTCCTGCTCAACGGTTTGCTGCTGTTCGCCCCGGCGAGCGTGGCGCTGGAACTGCGGCACGCCGATCCCTTGTGGATTTTCGTCACGTCTTGCCTGGCCATCATTCCCCTGGCCGGCTGGATCGGCAAGGCGACCGAGCACCTGGCTGAGGAGTTGGGCGAGGGCATCGGCGGCCTCCTCAATGCCACCTTCGGCAATGCCGCCGAACTGATCATCGCCCTGCTGGCGCTTCGTGCCGGCCTGTTTGACGTGGTCAAGGCCTCCATCACCGGCTCGCTGATCGGCAATATCCTGCTGGTGTTGGGCCTGAGCATGGTGGCCGGCGGCCTGAAACATCCGGTCCAGCGGTTCAACCGCACCACCGCCAGCATCGGCTCCAGCCTCCTCATGCTGAGCGCCATCGGCCTGGTGGTGCCGGCCATCTTTCACGGCAGCGCCGGTTCGGCGGGGGCGGCGGTGGAGAAGGATCTGAGCCTGGAAATCGCCGTGGTGCTGATGTTCGCGTACGTACTGAGCCTGGTGTTCACCCTTCGAACCCACCGCCACCTGTACGTGGGCGAGGGCGCCCGGGAAAACGCCGAAGTGCTGGGCGTGGCCGGCTGGGGGCGCGGCAAGTCGGTGGCGGTGCTGCTGGCGGCATCGATTTCCGTGGCCGTCATGGCGGAATTCCTGGTGGGCTCGGTGGAGGCAGCCTCCGAGGTGCTGGGCATGACCGAGGTTTTCGTCGGCGTCATCCTGGTGGCCATCGTCGGCAATGCCGCCGAACACAGCACCGCGGTGATGATGGCCCTGAAGAACAAGATGGACCTGTCCCTCAACATCGCCATCGGCTCCAGCCTGCAGATCGCCCTGTTCGTCGCGCCGGTGCTGGTGTTCGCCAGCCACGGATTCGGCCATCCCATGGACCTGGTGTTCACCCCCTTCGAAGTCATCTCCGTGGTCCTGGCGGTGTTCGCCGTCAACCTCATCGTGGCGGACGGCGAATCCAACTGGATGGAAGGCGCTCAGCTGTTGGCGGTTTATTTCATCCTGGGGATCGCCTTTTATTTTCTGCCGGGTTGAAATCACCGTACCCGAATCGATGGGGAGCGGACCGTCGATAACGAACGAGACAGGCCGAAGGTCGTCAGTCTGCCGTCCTCCGACGGATCGGCAACCTGCCTGGATGCCGTCGCGCGGATGAGGCAAAGCGCCGAGAACAAAATGCCAGCGGGCGCTCGCCGCTGATGGCGGGGAATGGAACGGTATCTTCCGCAGCACGGGCCGATACTTTTTCCGAAATCCTTTCCGCCGCAATGCCGGGATAGCCAGTATTGCCTTCCAGGCTGCGCCAACGACCAACGGCGGTCTCCGTGGTAATCCGTATGCAGGGCAGCGGAATGCGGGAATCTGACAGCCGATTCCACAATAACCGGGTTTAAGTACCTCCGGGATGGGCAGGGTACTTCTCCGATCCGCCCCGGATTTCATCGCATTTCATCCGGGCTACTCGCTGGATGGAAGGCGCGCAACTCCTGGCCGTTTACTTCATCCTGGGGATAGCATTCTATTTCCTCCCCGCCTGATCAGCCGACCGGTGCGGAAAAATGGCTTAATGCGGGTTGCCCGTTTGGAAGCGCCCAACGGTAACATTACACCGGGAATTCTTTCTGCCGCATTGCCGGGGCGCCGGGTCTCGTCTTTCAGACTTGCTCCCTTTCTTATAAACCCGGTGGAGGCCTGACTATTGGGCCGCGCGTTATAATTTTCAGGCTGGGATCCAGTCCCCGAGCCTCAGCCACCTGAACAACCCGCCCGGCCCAACTGCTTGTTGCCTCTGCCCCGACAGCGAGCTCCGGCACTGATGCTGGCAAAAATCCGGTAACGGTCAAAATATGTCCGGCAATGGCGCCGGCACCCGCTCCGATGAGGGCGCCGCCGAAGGTATAGCCGATCAGTTTCCCGACTTTCAGATTGCCCAAGCAGTCTCGCTCCCAGCCGAGAATGGCTCCTGCGACCGCTCCGACAGCGGCACCTCCCGCGATTAGGACGGGAACGAAGTAGAACTTGCCGGTGGGGTCTTGAACGTTGATCGGATCGTTGAGGGAATACCCATAGAGGTTGCTGTCACGTCCCTGGAACAGAATAGGATCCTTTGCCGTCCATCTTCCCGTTTCGGCGTCGTAGTCCCGCACTCCGAACCGAACCAGTCCGGTATCCGGATCGTAGAGGCCGCCGGCAAAGCCGAAGGGCTGAAAGCCTGGGTTGGAATCGCTCAGGACCTTGCCCCACTCGTCGTAGCGGATTTCCTGAGCCACCGCCCCGGTGACAACATTGACCACCAGGCGCGGGCTGCCCAGGTGATCCTTGACAATGCGGTAGATGTCGCCGGACCTGATCAGGTAGTCCGGCACATTGACGCCGTTGGCATATACGAAGCGGCTGACGAGCTTGCCCGTGCCGTCCAGTTCGGCGACGGGTCTTAGCTGATCCTGCCACAGCAGCCCTTGCGACAGGTTGCCATCGATCTTCCTGCCGATACGTCGGTTGCGGCCATCGATCAGGTATTCAATCACGCGGGCGTCGGGCAGCGTTACCTTGCGCAGATTGCCCAGTTCATCGTAACCGTACCGGGTTGTCGTGCCGTTGGCGGTCTTTTGCTGGAGTTCGCCATTGGCGGTGTAGCGGTAGGCCGTGCCCTGATGGTCCAGCAGACGGTCCTGGGCGTCATAACCAGCCACGGTTGCGCCATCGACCCGGGTACGGTTGCCGTTGGCATCGTAGCCGTAACTTGCCGTCGTCGTCCCGTTCCGTTTGACCTCGGCGAGGCGACCGGCGTCATCGTAGGCGTAGTCGAAAACATCCGTAGCGCCGCCCCGGATGTCCTTCTTCTGGGTAATGCGGCCCAATCTGTCATAGGTATACTCGGTCCGCAGCAGTACCGTCGCCTGATACTTGGCTTCATAAACGGATACTTGGCCGAAACCGTCGTAGCTGTAGCTTTCGGTAACCTCGCCGAGGCTGGTGGCGGTGAGCAGGCCGTTGGCGGGGTCGGGCGTGAGGGTCAGCGCGCCAGCCTTGGTCAGAATACCGTCGGCGTCGTAACCATATTCAATGGGATCGACGCCATTGACGCTCAATGAGTTCATTCGGAAGTCGTTGTCATAGCCGAACCGAACACTGCCGGGTACGGCGCCGGAAGCTGCGGCCTCGGTCAGCAGGCTGCCGTCGTAGGAAAAGGCCAGCGCGGTTCCGTCCGGGGTGGTCACACCGGTGAGATTGCCGGTCGCGGCATCGTAGCCGTAGGTCACGACTCCGGCCCGGGTCGTTTCCGTGCTCAGGCGGCCGGCGCTGTCGTAACCGTATTTCAACGTAACTCCGTCCGGCCGGGAGATCCGAACCAGCTGCCGATCGAGGTTGTAGGTGTAGCGGGTCTTGTTGGCTCTCTTTTTCAGCGCAGGAGCGGAATAACTGGCGACGGTGTCGACGCTGGTATAGGCGAATCGGTGAACCGGCTTGCCCGGAGGCGTGAGGGCGATGACGTTGCCATTGGCATCGTGGCGGTAGGCAATGGTTCGACTCGCCGGCAGCGATTGTTGAACGACGCGGCCCAGCTTATCGTGGGTGAGTCCGAAGCTTCGGCGGAGCGGATCGGTTAGTTCAGCCAGAAAGCCCCCATCGTCATAGGTCAACCGGATCGTGCGCGCCTCCGCACCGCTGCCCTGGCTGGCGCTTTTGGGCCGTCCCCGGTCGTCGTATTCGTAGGTAATCGGCAGCAATCCGGCTATCGACGTTTCGAGCGTGCGGCCAAACCGGTCGATGCTGACTTGGCGCTTGCGTCCGGCCGGTGTCGTGAAGACCAAGCTGCGGTCCGAACCCTTGTACTCGCTGGAATAGACGCGCCCGTTGACGGTGAAGGTTTCGCTCAGGGAATTCAGGCTAAAGGGTTTGTCGTTGTCGGCGAGGTTGTCGGTGCGCGTCACGGCCATCACCATTTCCAGTCCTGCGGGAGTTTTGATGGACGTGTTGGCCGCGAATCCCGCGGAGTAGCCGAACCGTGGGTCGGGTTCGAAGCGTTGGCTGGAAACCATGCCGCTGGCCGAAGTCCGTGTCTCATCACCATAAGGTGTTGTGATCAAGGTGGCCGGCAGTCCGGCAGGGTCGGTGATGGTACGTTCTAGTCCGACCAGGCTGCCTGGCGCGATTTCGTATTGGGTGGAGCGCCCCATGGCGGTCGTTCGCGTTACCGTAAATCTGGTATCGCCGTCGTTTCGCTGCAGCGCGTGGAAACCACCGGCGGCATCGGTGTCGCGTGTCAGTCTGCCCAGGGGGTCGAAGCGGAATTTTGACGTTTTCCTGCGGGGATTGCTGTGGAAGCTCCAGAGTCCCTTGCCTACACCCGTCTGGGCAAGGACTGCCGGGACTTTCAGCGGCTTGAAGGAATCCGCACCGCCCAGCGGATTCCGGACAGCGGTCAGGTAGCCGGCGGCATTGGTGGTAAGGCGGGTTACCTGGCCGTAGGGGGCGACGATGGTCTGGGGGTGACCCTTGGCGTCGCGCCGGATCTCGGTCTTGTTGCCGAAGGCATCGGTGATAGCGGTTAGCAGACTCGCCGCGTCGTACTCAAAGCTGTAGAGCGCTTCTCCGGTCAACGCCTGCAAGGTTTCCAGATGCCGTCCCTCGGCGGAAAACCGGTAAACCTCGTTGCCCTCCTTCGACGCAATGAGAAAGTCGCCGGTCGGATTCTTGGTTACGAATCGCAGGTCAGTGAGGTCGCGCCTCTCTCCGTCGCCGAGGAACAAGTTCCCCAAGGTTGGATCGAAACGATGGTGGGCCGAGAGCGTCCATCCGGCGAGTTCCTCCGCGTGGCGAATTCCCGCCTGCTCGGTTCCGAGACCCGGCAGCCTGCCCGCCGCCCGCTCGCTTTGGTAGTGCAAGGTAAACTCCGTTCCGGCGATGGCGATGGATTCACCCAGACTCTGATTTTCGCAGCCAATCACGGAAGCGTGGGCTTGATGACACGGATTGCCGATCAGTTCCTTCACGATAGGCGGGGGGAGGGGTTTCTGGCCATGCGCCTGTAAGGCCCAATCCCGGGACCACGCCCCGCCAGCAATGGGCATTGTGTCGGATCCCGTCAGGCTGCTGCCGGAAATCGGGATCCAATGGCCAGCAGGACCCTTGACGTAAGCGATGTCGGTGTTGCTGTCAAGTAGCTCCTGGTCTCCCGTGCAGTTCGTGTAACTCTTGGATTCTGCCGGCAATCGGATCCCGCCCTCGAGCTTGTAGGTTCCCTTCGCAAGGTCGATGGTAAGGATCGGAAGGGCGATGAATGACGACGGAGTGGGTGTGTCCGAGGTGGATCGGGTGGTTGTCCAGCTTCCCCGGATGCCATCGGCGGCTTCGCAGATGTGATCGCCCTCGATCGAATCCCACATCCCTTTCGCGGATGACGCGGTGCCGTTCAAAAACATTTGTCCTCCTGAGGGGGGCAAGAGACAGGCGGTGGGGCCGGAAAGATTTTCGACCTCCACCTGGGCGTCGAGTGTCGCTTGGCCTCGTTGATAGGCATCTACGGGTTGAGTGCCAACGCTATAGTTCCAGACGCCATGCAGTGAGTATGTGCCGGTCCAGGATTCGACCCTGAGCAAGTTGATGCAGTCGACAAAGGTATCGGAGCGGGCCACCTCCTGCGCCAACAGCGATAGAAGCAACGCCATGAACCAAAAACCAGGCGTGGCGGCCTTCCCCCTGGCGGGCCTGCCGCTGGTGGACCCAGGGCGAGTATGGTGTGCGACTTGGTCCATGACGTTACTCCCGAAGGTTAGATCGCCGGTTCCAGTGAGTTTGGCGGGGTGGCGAGAGTGTATCGATCAGGACTTGCCGCCGTCTCGCTCTTCGGTCTTCGGGGCTGTACCGCAATTACGGTACAGACCGCCCTGGCACGGAGAGGAAGGGGGTTGGCGGCGTTCTTTGCCTTGCTTCGACTCCTGCCTTCGGACACACTGATGGAGAGGGTCAGTCTGCTTCGCGCATACTCCCGCTTCGGCGATCGACGCGAATTTGGAGCCGCCATGGCCAGTGTCGCTATTCCGTCCACGATAGGGGATCTCACCTTTTCGGTCCTCATCGTCGAGGACGAGCCCCGCTGTCGGGAGGCTTTCGTTCAAGCGGTGGATGCCGCTCCGGACCTGTGCCTCGTCGGCGCCGCCGCCGATTTGCCGGAGGGGATTCGCGGGTTTGACGAGACACTGCCCGACGTGCTGCTGGTGGACGTGGGTCTCCCCAGCGGCAGCGGCGTCGAACTGATTCGTCACGCCCACCGGCGACTGCCGGCCTGTGAAATCATGGTGGTGACGGTGTTCGCCGACGAGCAGGTGGTATTCGGCTGCATCGAAGCCGGTGCCACCGGGTATTTGCTCAAGGATGCCTGTGACGTCGACATCGCCGCCCAGATTCGCTTGCTGCGGGAGGGCGGCAGCCCGATCACTCCCTCCATTGCCCGCCGGTTGCTGGTGCGCCTGGGTGACCGGCCGCCGGCGGCGATGGCCATCGCCGATCCCGGCATCAGCCTGTCGGCCCAGGAACAGGCGGTTTTGGCGTTGTGCGGAAAGGGTTACAGCTACGAGGAGATCGCTTCCCTGTTGAAGCTGTCCCGCCGCACCGTGGAAACATACGTCAAGCGCATCTACCGCAAGCTGCAAGTCCATTCCAAGACCGAGGCGGTCTATGAGGCCAGAAAGCTGGGCCTGGTCCCCGATTGAGCCGTGGTTGCGCTGGCTGTACCGCCTGCTGGCCGTGGTGGGTGCCGGGCTGTTGGTCAAGCTCGGAATCCTGCTGCTGATTCCAATGCCCGGCGAAGGACCGGTTCCGGCCCGGTTCGACCGGGCCGGTCGTTGTGTGGAGGCGCCGCTTCCGGCCGAGCACCGGCACCGGGGGTTGAGCGAGGTGTTCGCTCGTCCCGCGGCGATGCCTGCGGAGTGTTGGTCGGAGATTCGTCTGCCGCTGTACGGCGCGGTCGAGGACCAGCCATTCCCCTCGCCGGAATCGCCGGTTGGTCGGGTTTGGATGCGCCTGCGTTACGATGTTCCCGTCGACTGGCCTGAAGGTGAGCCCTTGCTGATCTTCGTGCCCCGCGCGATGGGCTTGGCTTGGCAGATTCGGGTCAATGGCTCACCGGTGGCGGACGATTTGAACGATTGGCGGATGACCTGGAACCGACCTCTGACGGGGGTACTGCCTGCGTCGCAGTTGAGTCCGGGGCAGGCGCTTGAAATTGATGTCGTGCTGGCATATCTCGCCGAAATCGGACACTCCCTGGCCCAGCCCGTGGTGGGGCCGGCGAGTCGGGTTGGTCCGCTGGCGGCCCGCTGGGAGCTGCTTCAATCCACTCTGCCCCAGGCCTGCAGCCTGGTGCTGGCAATCATGGGTACCTTTTTCCTTGCCTTCTGGCTGGCTCGGCCCGGCGAAACTTCCCACCTGCTGCTCGCGCTGGCCAGCCTCGCCTGGTGCGTCTGCAATCTGCAGTATGTCCTGCCGCGTCAGGACGATCCCGCGCTCGAGCGCTGGTACAATGGCATCGCCCTGGTCTCGGTGGTTTGGTTTGCTTGGCTGGTCTACCTGTTCGCCCTGTGTTTCGATACCCGGCGCATGCGCTGGATCGAGCGGTCGTTCCCGGTCTATGTGCTGGTCATGACCGCGCTGGCGACACCGCTCTGGGGCATGCTAGACGATGAAGGAACCGTGTTCCTGATGATCAACGATGGCTTCGCCGCGCTGGTGACAGGGGTGATCTCGCTGCTGGCACTGCGGGGCGGCAGCATGGAGCTGAAAGTCATCGCGTTGACGCTGCTGATCGGTTTGGGAGCGGGGTTGCACGATACCGCCCTGTTCATGCAGCTCATCCAGCCGGAAAGTAGTTATCTGCTGCCTTACGCCGGCTTGCTGGTGTTTGGCAGTTTCTTGTTCGCAGTGCAACGGCGCTATGTCTATGCCATCAACGCGCACGAAGCGCTCAGTGCTTCCCTGGCCGAACGCCTCGCGCAGCGGGAGGCAGAGCTGACCGAGAACCACCGCCGGCTGCGCGAGCTGGAGCGGGTCGAGGCTCTGGAAACCGAGCGTCGGCGGCTGATGCGGGACATGCACGACGGTCTGGGATCGGCGCTCATCTCATCGCTGGTGGCGATTGAGCGGGGACAACCTGCGCCGGGGGAAACCGCGGCCATGCTGCGCGAGTGCGTGGACGAATTGCGGCTGGTGATCGACTCGCTGGACCCTGGGGAGCGGGATGTGGTTGCCCTGCTGGCCGCACTGCGGTTTCGCATGGAACGACGGCTGGCGTCCGCCGGCATCCGCTTGGAATGGCACATGCCGGACCTGCCCGCACTGCCTTGGTTGGGGCCTCCCGAAGCCTTGCATCTGTTGAGGATTTTTCAGGAAGTCCTGGTGAACGTCATCAAACACGCCGGGGCCAGCCGCATTGTCCTCTCGGCCAGCCTGGACGGGGGCGAGGTTGAGATCCGCTGCGTTGACGATGGCAGCGGGTTCGACATCTCGGTCCCGTCGGTCGGTCGCGGTTTGCGATCTATGGTGGAGCGCTGCGATCAGCTCGGTGGTCGGGTGTTGATCGCCTCCAATCTGTCCGGCGGAACCGATATCCGCGTCAGATTGCCCATCGTGCCGGCGGATGGGCGGGAATCCGCTCGGGAAAGAGCGCATGGGGCCGGACCGGGCAGCGGTTAGCCCTTGGTTGTTGTGGACAGAGCTTCCAACGCATCCCAGCGGGCGTAGGCCTTTTCCAATTCTTGTTGCAGCGCGGCGGCTTCGGCCAGTGCCAACTGCACCTTCTGGTTGTCTTGGCGGTAAAAGTCGGCGGAATTGATCGCGACATTCAACCCTGCCTGACGGGATTCCAGGGCTTCGATTCGGCCGGGGAGCGACTCCAGTTCCCTTTGTTCCTTGAAACTGAGCTTCTTGCGGGGCTCCGGTGCGCGCTCGGCCGTGGCCGCCTGCGGTTTGGGCTTCGGCGCTTCGGCGACGGCGGGCGCCGGGCGCTGGCGCAGCCAGTCGCTGTAGCCGCCCACGTACTCCTCGATGCAGCCGTCGGCCTCGAACACCAGGGTGCTGGTCACCACCTGGTCGAGGAATTCCCGGTCGTGGCTCACCAGGATCAGGGTGCCGTCGAACTCCGCTAGCAGTTCCTCCAGCAGTTCCAGGGTTTC
>VEPB01000221.1 GCA_012026715.1 Methylococcaceae bacterium
AGCGCAAGGGCTCTCGCGGCTGGGGGCGGCCTTTTCTTTGGGAACTTTCTTTTGGCCGAGCAAAAGAAAGTTCCTCGGCCGTGGGTCCGAGAACCCACACACAAACAGCCATCGCGTAGCGATACATTTAAGCACTAACCGATTACCCTCATCCACAGCAACCGCCAACAAATATTTGCGTGCTTATGCCCCTCCTCAACCAAATCACCGCCATCACCGCGATGAACCTGCGGACCATACCGCAGCGGCCGGGGGCTTCCTCGGTGGTGGTGATCGGCATTGCCGGGGTGGTGGCGGTGCTGGTGTCGGTGCTGGCCATGGCCCAGGGCTTTCAGCACACCCTGGCCAGCACCGGCCGCAGCGACCGGGTTATCCTGCTGCGGGCCGGATCCGATGCGGAACTGTCCAGCAACCTGAGCCGCGATCAGGCCGAGCTGCTGGCCAATCTGCCGGAACTGGTCCGATCCGCTCAAGGCGCGCCTTTGACGTCGGCCGAACTGGTAGTTATCGCCGACCTCCCCCGCAAGGGCGACCGTGAACCCAGCAACGTACCGTTTCGGGGGGTGCAGCCGGGCGCTTTCCTGCTGCGGAAGGAACTGCGCATCGTCGAAGGGCGGCCGTTCGCGCCGGGGGTGCGGGAAGTGGTGGGCGGACGCAAGGCCGCTAACCAGTTCGAGGGGTTGACGGGTGGTGCACGGATTGCGTTCCGGGACAGCGACTGGATCGTCACCGGCGTCTTTGAGACCGGCGGCGACGTCCACGAATCGGAAGTGTGGGCAGATGCGGAAGTGGCCATGTCGGCCTTCCGCCGCAATGGCTTCCAGTCGCTGACGGCAACCCTGGCCGATCCCTCCGACGCCGGCCTGCAGGCGCTGAAGGACCGCATCGGCGCCGATCCGCGCTTCTCCATCAACGTGTTCCGCGAACCGGAATACTATGCCAAGCAGTCCACCATGCTGGCGACCCTGATCAACGTGCTGGGCTACACCGTGGCGGTGTTCATGGCGATCGGCGCCAGCTTCGGCGCCCTCAACTGCATGTATTCGGCCATCGCCGGCCGCCGGGTGGAGATCGCCACGTTGCGGGCGCTCGGCTTTGGGGGATTTCCCGTGGTGGTTTCGGTACTGGCGGAAGCCTTGTTGCTGGCCCTGATCGGCGGCGGCCTGGGCGGCTTGTTCGCCTACCTGTACTGCAACGGCGCCAGCGTCTCCACCCTCAACTTCGACACCTTCTCCCAGGTCGCCTTCGATTTCCGGGTAACCCCCGCCTTGCTGGCCCAGGGCATGGGCTGGGCGCTCGCGATCGGCCTGGCCGGCGGGCTGGCGCCGGCCGTCGCCGCCGCGCGCCGGCCGATCCGGGAGGCGATCCAGCGGGGGTGATCGGCGTCACCCAAGATCCGGGTTACACTGGCTCGATTGGAGCGACAGCCACGACCGTCATGACCGCCCACGACCTATCCCAGCGCGCCGCCGAGCTGCGGCGGCAAATCGAAGAACACAACCGGCACTACTACCAACTGGATGCGCCGCTGATCGCCGACGCCCAGTACGACCAGCTGATGCGCGAACTGCGCCAATTGGAGGCGGATCATCCGGTACTGCAGACCTCCGATTCGCCCACCCAGCGGGTCGGGGCGGCGCCGGTGGCGGCCTTTGCCGAGGTCCGCCACGAGGTACCCATGTTGTCCCTGGACAACGCCTTCGACGACGAGGACGTGCTGGACTTTGCACGCCGCATCCGCGAGAAGCTGGAACGGGACGAACTGGTTTTTGTGGCGGAACCCAAGCTGGATGGCCTGGCGGTCAGCCTGCTGTATCAAAACGGCGAATTGGCGCAGGGTTCCACCCGCGGCGATGGCCGTACCGGCGAAGACGTCACCCACAACCTGCGCACCATCCGCGACATTCCTCTCAAGCTCAGCGGTTCCGGTTATCCGGAACGGTTCGAGGTGCGCGGCGAGGTGTTCATGCCCAAAGCCGGGTTCGAGGCCATGAACCGGCGCGCGGCGGCGGCTGGCGACAAGGTCTTCGTCAATCCCCGCAACGCCGCAGCCGGCAGCCTGCGCCAGCTCGATCCCCGAATGACCGCGTCGCGCCCGCTGAGCTTTTATTGCTACGGCTACGGCGTATTTCCCGAGACCCATCTGCCCGCCAGCCAGGATCAGCTCATGGCGCAACTGCGGGATTGGGGCTTGCCGGTTTCGCCGGAACTGAAGGTGGTGCAAGGCGCCGCCGGCTGCCTGGGTTATTACCGGGATCTGCTGGCCCGCCGCCACGATCTGCCCTATGAAATCGACGGTGTGGTCTACAAGCTGGCCCGGTTCGACTGGCAGGCGGAAATGGGCTACGTGGCGCGCGCGCCGCGCTGGGCCATCGCCCACAAGTTCCCGGCGGAGGAAGTGACCACCCGGCTGCTGGGCATCGACGTCCAGGTGGGCCGCACCGGCGCCCTGACGCCGGTGGCACGGCTGGAACCGGTGGTCGTGGGCGGCGTCACCGTCACCAACGCCACCCTGCACAACGCCGACGAGGTGCTGCGCAAAGACATCCGCATCGGCGACACCGTGGTGGTGCGCCGCGCCGGCGACGTGATTCCCGAGGTGGTCCGCAGCGTCCCCGAACTGCGGCCGGCCGACGCCCGCGAGTTCGCCATGCCACAACGCTGTCCG
>VEPB01000166.1 GCA_012026715.1 Methylococcaceae bacterium
AGGACGAGAGCTGCCGGCCCCATCCAATCGCCGATGCCGTCGGAGACCGGACGCTGAACTTCATCGCCCTGTGTCCGGGAAGCTTCATGATGGGCGCGGAGGATGGTACTCGCGGCCAGTCACCACGGCACTACGTCCGGATCGCTGCCTTCGCCATCGGCCGCGACGAGGTGACTTTCGACGAATACGATGCTTTTGCCCGGGCCACCCATCGCGATTCGCCCGGAGACGGAGGCTGGGGTCGCGGCCGGCGGCCGGTGATCAATGTCAGCTGGGACGACGCCCAGGCCTATGCGCAATGGCTGTCGCGGCAAACCGGCAAGCGTTACCGGCTGCCGACGGAGGCGGAATGGGAATACGCCGCGCGGGCGGGAACCCGGACCGAATACTGGTGGGGGAATGACATCCGCCAGGATGGCAAGGCCTGGGCCAATTGCGATGGTTGCGGCAGCGAACGGGACAACCGGCAAACCGCGCCGGTGGGCTCTTTTCCGCCCAATGCCTTCGGCCTCGACGACACCGCCGGGAATGTCTGGGAATGGGTGCAGGATTGCTACCACGACGACTACCGAGGCGCTCCGGGCGACGGCAGGGCCTGGGAAAGCGGGACGGATTGCGGCCGGCGGGTGATCCGCGGCGGTTCCTGGTACCACGTTCCGGTGCTCCTCCGCTCGGCCAGCCGCGACTGGAGCTACCCGTTCTCCCGGACCATCCACCTGGGGTTTCGTCTTGCCCAGGACTTATAGCCCTTTGTGCTTTGCCCTTTTTCCCTTTGCCGTCGGCCCGCAGGGCCGACGCGCGCGATTGGTGGGGGCGGGCCACTCAAGGCTGGCGGCGGGGCGCGCGGGCGCAGCGGAAACCGAAGGTCCTGAAGCGGTAGTCGGGCCGAACCCTGTTCCGGCTGGCGGCGCGCAGGATCCAAGGTCCGAAGCCGAAGGCGCCGCCCCGTAGCACGCGGCCGATGCCTTCAGGCGGGCCTTGGGGATCGGTCTGCGCTTCTTCCGAATAGTCCCCATTCCTGTCCCACACCCATTCCCAGACGTTGCCGTGCAGGTCGTAAAGCCCCCAGTTATTGGGCAGGAGCCGGCTGACGGGATGGGGGGTGCCGCCGGAATTGGCCTCGAACCAGCCGTATTCGCCCAATCGCGCCTCGTCGTCGCCGAACGACCAGGTAGTCGTGCTGCCGGCGCGGCAGGCATATTCCCATTCCGCCTCGGTGAGCAGCCGGTAGCCGTCGGCGTCCGGGATGGGCAAGACCTTTTCCCCCTTGATCCGGTAATACAGTTGCAAGCCGTCCCGTTGCGACCAGCGGTTGCAGAATTCCACCGCGTCGAACCAGCTGACGTTGTTGACCGGGCGTTCGTCGGCCTTGCCCCCCGGCCAGCCCGGATCGCTGCCCATGATCTCCCGGTACAGCCTGCGGGTGACCGGGGTGCGCTGGCAGCGGAAGGCGGAGACGGTCACTTTGCGTTGAGGTTGGCCGTCGCCGCCCATGAGGAAGCTGCCGGCGGGGATGTCCGCCCATAGCGGATCGGGTGGCTCCGCGGCGGCGGCAGGGCCGGCCTCGATGGGCAGCGGTTCGCCGCTCCAGGCCAGTCCGCCGGCCAAAAGCAGCGCCATCCCGAAGCCGGCGTAACCCGCCCAGCCGCCGTCCCACAGCAGGGCGGCACCGGTAGCCGCCCCCAGCGCGCCGCCCAGCAGCAGTGCCTGCCGGCGCTCCAGTCGGTCGAGGCGGCATAGGGCGGAGCGGAGGGACTGGCGGGCCGGCAGGGGAAGGCGGGCGATGGGCATGGCGGCCTGGAGCGGCGGATGGGGATGAACCCATTCTACCGGTTCGGCGTGCCGCGCCTAGCGCGACATCGAGGGTGCCGAATCGCGGTGGCCGCATCCAGGTGAAGAGTGGGCAATCGGCGTTCGGTTGGCTCTCCGCGGCGGTGGGCCGATGGAGCCTGTCCACCCTGCTTGGCTGTCGTCGGCGCAGTAAAGATTGGGGAAGCGGATTGAGCGAGCGGGTTGCGGCGTGGATCTTGCGCGGCCGGATCAAAGGCTTTGAAACCTTGGCCGAATCGAGAGCCCAAGGCGGTGTCACCGGGGGGGGCACGCGTCCCTGCGCCCGCGGCTATTACTCTACGGCTTTCATGCTGAGGCGGACCCGTCCCTGGCGGTCAATCTCCAGCACCTTGACCCGCACCATGTCGCCTTCCGCCAGCTTGTCGCTGACCTTTTCGACGTGCTCGTCGGAGATCTGGGAGATGTGCACCAGGCCGTCCTTGCCGGGCAGAATGGTGACGAAGGCGCCGAAGTCCATGAGCCGGGCAACCTTGCCCTCGTAGATCCGCCCCACTTCCACCTCGGCGGTGATCAGTTCGATGCGCTTGCGGGCTTCCACGCCGGCCTGCTTGTCCACCGAGGCGATCTTCACCACGCCGTCGTCGGTGATGTCGATGGTGGCGCCGGTTTCTTCGGTGATGGCGCGGATGGTGGCGCCGCCTTTGCCGATCACGTCGCGGATCTTGGACGGATCGATGGTGATGGTCATGATGCGCGGGGCATAATCGGACATTTCCTGGCGCGGACCGGGCAGGGCATCGGCCATCTTGCCGAGAATGTGGAGCCGGCCTTCCTTCGCCTGATCCAGGGCGACCCGCATGATTTCCGCGGTGATGCCGTCGATCTTGATGTCCATCTGCAGGGCGGTGATGCCGTCCGTCGAGCCGGCCACCTTGAAGTCCATGTCGCCCAGATGGTCCTCGTCGCCCATGATGTCGGAAAGCACCGCGAAGCGGTCGCCTTCCTTGATCAGGCCCATGGCGATGCCGGCGACCGGCGCCTTGGTGGGCACGCCCGCGTCCATCAACGCCAGGCTGGAGCCGCACACCGAGGCCATGGAACTGGAGCCATTGGATTCGGTGATCTCGGAAACCACCCGGACCACGTAAGGGAACTGCTCCTGGGTCGGCATCACCGCGACCACGCCCCGTTTCGCCAGCCGGCCGTGGCCGATCTCGCGGCGCTTGGGGGAGCCGATCATGCCCACTTCGCCGACGCAGTAGGGCGGGAAGTTGTAATGGAACATGAAGCTGTCCTTGTACTCCCCTTCGATGGCGTCGATCAGCTGGGCGTCGCGGCCGGTGCCCAGGGTCGCCACCACCAGGGCCTGGGTCTCGCCGCGGGTGAACAGGGCGGAGCCGAGGGTGCGGGGCAGCACGCCGGTGCGGATGGTGATGGGGCGCACGGTTCGCATGTCGCGGCCGTCGATGCGCTTGCCTTCCGTGAGGATGGCGTTGCGGACGATCTCGTATTCGAGGTTTTCCAGCATGGTGCGGACGGCGTTGTCGGCATGGGCGCCGTCGGCGGTCAGGGCGGCGACCACTTCGGCGCGGATTTCCTTCAACGCATTCTGCCGGGTTTGCTTTTCGGCGATGTGGTAGGCGTCGGCGATGCGGCTGCGGGCCAGGTCGGAAACGGCAGTCTTGAGGGCCTCGTCCACCGCCGGCGCGGTCCAGCCCCAGCCGGGGTTGTTGGCGGCCGCGGCCAGCTCGCGGATGGCGCCGATCACCATCTGCATCTGTTCGTGGCCGAACAGCACCGCGCCCAGCATGACTTCTTCCGACAGCATCTGGGCTTCCGATTCCACCATCAACACGGCCTTTTCGGTGCCCGCAACGACCAGGTCCAGCTTGGAGTTCGCCAGCTCGGTCCGGCTCGGATTCAGCAAATATTGGCCGTCCCGGTAGCCGACCCGGGCGGCGCCGATGGGACCCTGGAACGGCATGCCGGACAGGGTGAGGGCGGCGGAGGCGCCGATCATGGAGGGGATGTCGGCGTCGATGTCCGGATTGAGCGACAGGACGGTGGCCACCACCTGGACTTCGTTGGTGAAGCCTTCCGGAAACAGCGGGCGGATCGGGCGGTCGATCAGCCGGGCGGTGAGGGTCTCCTTTTCGCTGGGGCGTCCCTCACGCTTGAAAAAGCCTCCGGGGATGCGGCCCGCCGCGTAGGTCTTTTCCTGGTAGTTGACCGTGAGGGGGAAAAAGTCGTTGTACTTTCCGGGATTCTTGACGCCAACGGCGGTGACCAGAACCACGGTTCCTTCCATGTTGACCATGACCGCTGCATCGGTCTGCCGGGCGATTTCGCCGGTTTCGAGGGTGACGAGATGGTTGCCGTAGCGAAATTCTTTCCGGATCGGGTTCACGATATTTTTCCTTCCCAGCTTGAGCGGAGACGAGGTCGTCGGTGGACGCTTATTTGCGGAGGCCCAGGCGTTCGATCAGGGTCCGGTAACGATCGCTGTCGTTCTTCTTCAGATAGTCGAGCAGCTTGCGGCGCTGGTTGACCAGCCGCAACAGCCCCTGGCGGGAGTGGTGATCCTTCTTGTGCTCGGCGAAATGAGGGGTGAGGTGGTTGATGCGGGCGGTCAGCAGGGCGACCTGGACTTCCGGCGATCCGGTGTCGTTGGCGGCGCGTTGGTACTGCTGCAGGACGGCCTGCTTATCGGCGGTGGTGTAGGACATGGTTTGGCTCCAGGAGATATTGCTCGATCATAAACGGACTATTGTACCGTCGCGGTTGCCTTTGTCACAAGGCAAGCCGTTGGCGGTAAGGATTGGCGGGGTTGCCGGGCTCAGGCTGTCCCCGCGTAGCTGAGCCATTCGGCATGATCGGGGCGCTTGCCGTGGACGTAGTCGAAGTAAAGCGACTGCAGGGTTGCGGTGATGGGGCCGCGACCGCCGTTGCCGATGCTGCGGCCGTCCAGTTGGCGGATCGGCGTGACCTCCGCGGCGGTGCCGGTAAAGAAGGCCTCGTCGGCGACATAGACCTCGTCGCGGGTGATGCGCTTCTCGACCACTTGCAGCCCCTGTTCGGCGGCGATGGTCATGATGGTCTCGCGGGTGATGCCTTCCAGCGCCGAGGTCAGGTCCGGCGTGTAGAGCTTGCCCTTGCGGACGATGAAGATGTTTTCGCCGCTGCCTTCCGCCACATAGCCTTCGTGATCCAGCAGCAGGGCCTCGTCGCAACCGGCCTCGACGGCTTCGCGCACCGCCAGGATGGAATTGATGTAGTTGCCGTTGGCCTTGGCTTTGCACATCACGCTGTTGACGTGGTTGCGGGCATAGGACGACGTGCGCACCTTGATGCCTTTTTCCATGTTTTCGGCCCCCAGGTAGCTGCCCCATTCCCAAGCGGCGACCATCACGTGCACCTGCAGGTTGGCGGCGTGCAGCCCCATGCCTTCGGCGCCGAGGAAGCACATGGGCCGCATGTAGGCGCTGGAAAGCTTGTTGCGGCGCAGGGCTTCCAGCTGGACCTGGTCCAGGGTGTCCTTATCGAACGGCATCTTCATGTGCATGATGTGGGCCGAGCGGAACAGCCGGTCGGTGTGGTCGCGCAGCCTGAAGATCGCCGCACCGCGTTCGGTCTGGTAGGCTCTGACGCCCTCGAATACCCCGCAGCCGTAATGCAGGGTATGAGTCAGCACATGGGTCTTCGCTTCGCGCCAGGGCAGCCAGTCGCCGTCGAGCCAGATGACGCCATCTCTGTCGTCCATCGCCATTGATCGTTCTCCAGGTGGTGTAAGGTAAATGGGGCGCCCGCTAGTCCATGATCCGGTGCCAGGCGGCCCGCACGGCGGCGCGTTCGGGCTCCAGTTCGGTGGCTGCGATCAGCGCCGGTGCGTCCAGCAAGGCCGCGCGGTGAGCCTGTTCACGGAACAGGCAGTAGGCGCGTTTCAGCGAAGCCGCTTCGTCGCCGGCGAGGAAACCGATGGTGGCTAGTGTCTCCAGCAGCCGGACCACGTCGGTCCAGCGCAGCAGCTGCGGGTGTCGGTGTGAGCAGGCAAGAGTGCCGAATTGTACAATAAATTCAATGTCGGCAATACCGCCCTCGCCCTGCTTGAGGTCGAACCGCCCGGGATCCTTGCAGGCCAGGTTGTCGCGCATCTTCTGACGCATTTCCGCCACATCCGTGCGTAGCGCTGCCAGTTCCCGCTCGCGTCCGAGGGCTTCCCGTCGGATGGCGCCGAAGCGCTCCCCGATAGCCGGATCGCCCGCCACGAAGCGGGCCCGCACCAGGGCCTGCTGTTCCCAGGTCCAGGCGCTTTCCATCTGGTAGCGGCGATAGGCGTCCAGGCTGCTGACCAACAGTCCGGAATTGCCGGAGGGCCGCAGTCTCAGGTCGAGCTCGTAAAGCGCTCCGGACAGCAGCCGGGTGGTGATGACGTTGATCATGCGCTTGGCGATCCGGCCGAAGAACTGGGTGGCCGAGAGCGGCTGGGGACCGTCGGTCATGGCATCGTCGGCAACGCCACCGTAGAGGAACACCAGGTCTAGATCGGAGGCGTAGCTCAGTTCCAGTCCGCCCATCTTGCCGTAGGCGATGACCGCGAAGCCGTGGGGGCCGTCCCGCTCGATCCCGTCGGGAACGCCGTGCCTGGCCACGGTGGCGTGCCAGGCGTGCGCCAGCACTTCGGTGACGAGGGATTCCGCCAGCCAGGTCAGGTAGTCGCTGACCACCATGATGGGGATGATGCCCATCAGGTCGGCGGCGGCGATGCGCAGCACGTTGGCCTGTTTGAACTGGCGCAGCGCCGTCATCAGCTGTTCGCCGTCGTCGTCTTCGACCGAGGCCATGCGCCTGGCCAGTTGGGCATTGAGTTGATCGAGGCTCAGCGGGGTTTGGAGCTGGCGGGGATCGATCAATTCGTCCAGCAGCAGGGGGTGGCTGGCGATGTACTGGGCAATCCAGGAACTGGCGTCGGCCAGCCGCACCAGTTGTGACCGGACGGTGGCGTTTTCCGCCAGCAGGGTGAGATAGACGGTGCGGGTGGTGACGGCTTCCAGCAGGCGGATGACGCGCTCCAAGGTCACGGCTGGATTCGCCAGCCCGAGCACCTCGGTCAACAGCGGAGGCAGCAGCCGGTTCAACTCCTGGGCGCCGCGCGGGGTCAGCCGCTTGACGGCATTGCCGCGAAGGAACTGCAGCAACGGCATGGTTACCGGTGTGGTCTCGGAAAAGCCCAGGCTCGCCAGGGCGGTTGCCACGCCGTCATCATCCAGGTCCAGCCAAAGGGTGGGGATCGCGGCGGCGGTTTCTGGAGCTTCGATCACCTGCTGGAAAATCCGGTGGACCCCGGCGCGGATCAGATCCAGTTCCACCGCGAAGGTTTCCCATGAGCCGTGGCCCATTCCCAGGGCCAGAGCCACGCGCGCCTGAGGGTCCTTGGGCAGGTCGTGGGTTTGCTGGTCTGCGTATTGCTGGATGCGGTTTTCGGCGCGGCGCAAATAGCGGTAGGCTTGCCGGAGTTCGGCGACGACCTCGGCCGGCAACTGGTTGAGTTCGGCCAGCGCCTCCAGCACGGTCAGGATGCCCCGTTGCTGCAGCCGTTTCTCCCTGCCGCCGCGGATCAGCTGGAAAGCCTGGCCGATGAACTCGATCTCGCGGATGCCGCCGGGTCCCAACTTGACGTTGTCGAGCCGGTCCTTTTTCAGCAGTTCGGCGGTGATCTTGCGCTTCAGCTCGCGCAGCTCGCCGAACGCCCGGTAGTCCAAATAACGGCGATAGATGAAGGGCTTGAGCAGCTTCTCCAGGTTGGCGCAGGCTTCCGGATCGCCAGCCACAGGCCGCGCCTTGACCATGGCATAGCGCTCCCATTCCCTCGCCTGGCTTTGGTAATAGGCCTCCATGGCGTCAAAACTCATCACCAGGGGGCCGCTGTCGCCGAACGGGCGCAGCCGCGTATCCACCCGGAACACGAAGCCGTCGGCGGTGATGTCGTCCAGCACTGCCACCAGACTCTGGGCCAGCCGGGTATAGAACTCCCGGTAGGATGTCTCGCGGCGGTCGTCGAGGGTGCCGTCGTCCTCGTAGGCGAAGATCAGGTCGATGTCGGAGGAGAAATTCAGCTCCTTGGCGCCCAGCTTGCCCATGCCCAGCACCACCAAGTTCTGTGGCTGGCCGGCCCGGTTGAGGGGCGTGGCGCGGGCGTGGCAGGCGCGCGCGAACAGCCAGTCGAGGCTGGCCCGGATGCAGGCCTCCGCCAGGTCCGAGAGGTTTTCCAGGGTCTCTTCCAAATCCGCCCAGCCGGCGATGTCGCGGTAGGCGATGCGTACCATTTCCGCATTCCGGCACTGCCTCAGAGCACGTTTGAGATTGTCGTCTGAATCGATGCTTTCCAGTCCGCCCTTCAACGCGCTGGCGTAGTCGGTGGCGCTGCGAGGGTTCGAGAGGGCGCCGGAAGTGGCCAAAGTTGCAAACTGCACGGGGTTGCGCCGGCAATATTCAGAGACCAGCCGGCTGACGGCACAGACAGGGTCGAAGGTCTCGTCGATCGGTGATGGAAGGCGGTGTTTCGCCAATTCCATGACGTTTTGCAGCGCTTCACGGGCGGCGCTGGCGGCGGCCCGCGCCTCAGCAGGGATATCCGGGGTGGACTGGTTGGGCATGGCGGTCGGTCGGTGGGGTGGTTCGGTGGCGGCTGAAATCGGCGAGGCGGGATTACGGTTGGTCGGTTAGCCACGCGGTTCGGATTCCCTCTTCCCGCGCCATCAGCTCGCCGTAGCCAAGCCCGCCGGTCAGCGGCGCCGGCGTTCCCTCGTGCGCCAGATAGCGGGTCGCCGCCCAGGCCAGTTCCGCGTCCGACAAATCCCGGCCCCAGGCCAGGAAGCCGGCACCGGCTCGGCTGATGATATGGTTGGCGATCGCCGTGGCGGTGATTTCGTTGGCCAGGGGATGCTGATCCAGCCGCGCGGCAAAATCCTTTCGCAAGGTTTCCGGGAAGTATGCCCGGAATAGCGCGCGGGCTGTCTCGCTCCGGAGATTCTCGGGCTGTTCCAGCAAGGCCTTCTTGAGAGCCAGCTTGGCATGCTGCATCAACACCGCCAGTTCCGGGCGGGTCAGCCCCTTGGGTTGGCGCTGTGAGAGTTCGTGGCGGTTGGGTAGGCCCGCCCCCGCCCGGTCCAGTTGACCGGCATTTTCGAGCCGATCCATGATCTCCAGGAAGGGTTCGGCATGCTTGCCACAGCGTTCCAGGTCCAGGGAAATGCAGAGGGATTGCTCGGCATTGTGTCCGAGCACCATGGAACAGACGTCCTCGGTCAGCTGCTTCAGTATCTGGTTGCGTTCTTCGTGGCCACTGAGCAGTCCGGTTCTGACCCATTGATCCAACAGGATCTTCAGATTGACCTCGTGATCCGACAGGTCCACGCCGGCGGAATTGTCCACCGCGTCGGTATTGATGCGGCCGCCGGCCAGTGCGTATTCGACCCGGGCGCGCTGGGTGAAGCCGAGATTGGCGCCTTCTGCCACCACCACGGCCCGAAGTTGCCCGGCGTCGACGCGTACGCCGTCGTTGGCATGATCGCCGATGATCTCGTGGACTTCGGAGCTGGCCTTGACGTAGGTGCCGATGCCTCCCAGCCAGAGGAGGTCCACCGGGGCTGCCAGCAGCAGCCGGATCAGCTCTTCGCCGTTCAGCGCGGTCTGTCGGGTGCCGAGCCAGGCGCGAACCGGCGCGCTCAACGGAATGTCCTTGGCGTTTCGCGGATATATGCCGCCGCCCGGCGACAGGCAGCCCGTGTCGTAGTCGGCCCAGGTCGAGGCGGGCAGCTCGAACAGACGCCGACGTTCGGCCCAGGCCAGAGCAGGGTCCGGTTCTGGATCGAGGAAAATATGGCGGCCGTCGAAGGCAGCCAGCAGCTTCAGATTGCGGGAAAGCAGCATGCCATTGCCGAACACGTCGCCATCCATGCTGCCGATCCCGACCGCCGTCAGCGGTTCCCGATCCGCATCGCGGCCCAATTCGGCGAAGTGGCGGCGGACACACTCCCAGGCGCCGCGGGCGGTGATTCCCAGCGCCTTATGGTCATAGCCGTGCGATCCCCCGCTGGCGAAGGCATCCCCCAGCCAGAAGGCGTACTCCGCCGCCAGTGCGTTGGCGGTATCCGACAGCTTGGCCGTGCCCTTGTCGGCGGCGACGACCAGATAGGGATCGGCTCCGTCGTAAGCGATGATGGCGCTGTCGTGATCCGCCTTGCCATCGACCGGGTTGTCGGTCAACTGGAGCAGGCCGCGGATAAAGGCGCAGTAGGCGGTTCTGGCTTGCTCGGCAATCGGTACGGTGGAATTCGGCGCCGGTTTGAGGACGAAGCCACCCTTGGCGCCTCCCGGTACGATCAGGGCATTCTTGACGTTTTGGGTGCGTAACAGGCCGAGGATTTCGATGCGGAAGTCATCGGGCCGGTCGGACCAGCGGATGCCGCCTCGGGCCACCTTGGCCGAGCGCAGATGGATTCCCTCCATATGGCGGCCATGAACATAGATCTCGTAGCGCGGTTTGGGTTGGGGAATCTGCAGCAGCCCCAGACTGTCCAGCTTGAGGGCCACGACATGTTCGTTGACCTGGGATTGGTAGAAGTTGGTTCGTACGGTGGCGTCCATCAGATTGAATAGCTCCCGCAGGATATGGTCTTCCAGACTGTCCGTAACCGATGCCAGCGCTAGTGCCAATTCGCTACGGAGATCGGCCAGCACCTCCTCTTCGCGCCAGTTGGGATCGGGTGGTCCCCACTGGGGGTCGAACCGGGCTCTGAAATAGTTGATCAGTTGCAGGGTGACCGCCGGGAAATTGCAGAGCGCGCCATGAAAGCTTTCCAGGCCGTAACGCGGCTTCAGCTGGAGGGCGTAGTTGCGATAGGCGCGCAACAGGTCGATGCTGCGCCAATCGAGACCGGTCAGCGGCAGCAACCGATTGAGGGCGTCGCTTACCGCCGCGCCGGTGAGGACCAGGGTCAGCGTCTCCAGCAACGGGGCCAGCACGAGCTTCAGCGGAAGGGCGCCGATTGCGGCGCCGTGGACGCTGAAACTGTCGAGGTAAACGGGGAGGGATCCGGTCATGAACCGGAACCGGACGTGATCGGTGACCCGAAGCCCCAAGTTTTCCAAATGCGGTATGACCTCGTCCAGGTCGCGTTGGACATGGCCGTACAGCCGCAGCGACCAACGTCCCGGAAGCTCAGGATCGGGGCAAAGCCGGAGCTGCACGACCCCGGTTCGCGCCAGATCCCGAAGCGTCAACAAGTCGCGCGCCGCCAAGGCCGGCGGGGTCATGCTGCGGTAGGCCTCGGCAGGGTCCGGGCGGTGCCGTTCCAACAAGCGGTCGGCCTCATCGGTGCCCAGCCGCCGCCTCAGCAGTCGCCGTAGCCGATGCTCCCAGGGCAGTCCCAATCGATTGAGTCCCCGTTCCAGCGAATCCAAGTCCAAGGTCAGGTCGTCGCTGGCCAGCTCCAGGGACCAATACAGCCCCAGCCGGTCGCCACCGCCATCCAGGACGCGGCATTCCTGCAAGCTTGCCGATAACTGCCCGCATAGCCAGACGGCCATGGCGCCGAGGTGCTCCGAGCGGTGCAGCGCTTTCGGTTGCAGGGCGATCAGATTGAGGATGCCGGGGCCGGTGCCCGCCAGCAGCACCAGTTTCAGGTGTTCCGGTCGCGACAGTACCTGAAGCAGCGAACGGGCGACCAGGTGCAGCTGCTCGCTGTCGGCCAGGAATAGCGGTAGCTTGGGGAACAGGTTGAACAGTCCCAGCAGCCGGTCGAAGTCGTAGGATCCCTGGGGTAGGGCGATCAGGTCCACCGCCAGGGCAACTTTGCGGAGTACCGCCGGCTCGGTGAGGGCCGGAGCCGCCAGTGCGCGGGTGGAGTAGAGGCCGAGCCAGCCGTGCTCGACCGGTCCGGCGGAACCGTGCAGGCGGATGCCAAGGTAGATCAGGGGCACCTCGCGATACACCGGGCTCGGCCAGCCGGTGACGCACACCGCCAGGTTCGCCTCCCGGCCAAGAACCCGTTGCTTCCGGGTGGGTTCGAGCCAAGCCGTCGGGCACAACGGTCGATCGGGTCCGCCGAGCGGCAGCCCCAGTTGGGCCGCTTCGTCCTCGACCCAGGCGCCCGCCGGTTCCTGATGCCAGCGCCGGTAAGCCAGCGGCTGGAAGGCCCCTTGCCGCAGCCATAGCAGGACCGCGCCTTCGGTCGTCGACAGATATCCTGGAGCGATGGCATGGAGGGCCGACTGGAGGGCTGCGTAGTGACGGTAAACCAACAGATTGAGCTCCAGTGCGTTCTGGATCGAACCCTGGTGGCTGTCGGCGTCGTCAAGCCGGACGACAATCAACACATCTCGCGTGCCGCTGTCAGCGGCACGGTGAATCTCGGTCAGTCCAACGCCATTCCGCTCGGCGGTAAAGGCCAGATAACTGAGCAGCTTGATCCGGCCGTCGCGAAAAGCGGGCAACAGTTGCAGAGTGGCTGCGGCATGGGGAGAGTCGGGGCCGTTGATCAGCAGGTGGCGGCGGTGGCCGCCGCTCTGGTGCAGCCGGAAGGCGAAATCGCAGCGCCGTGAAGTCATCAGTTCCAGTGCGGCGACGGCCAGTGCCAGGATTGCCTGGGGGTCAAGAGCGCTCAGCGGCGATTCGGCGGGAAACAGCAACGGCAGCAACTGATGCAGCAAATGGCGGAAGCGCTGGTCCGCCTGCGCCGCGATGAGGGCTTGCAGGGTTTCGTGGCGGTCAGGATCGGAAAAGCGGTCGGCGCGGCTTTGCAGCAGGCGTATGGTCACGGATGGTGCGGTCCTTCACGAATGCCGGGCCAGCTTCATGTGCATTTCCAGGCAGTTGCCGTTGCTGTCCCGGTGGTAATTGACCGAATCCATCAAGGTGCGGATGAAGAAGATGCCGCGGCCCCGCTCGTCGAGCTGATCGAAATCGGGTTGCGGAACCGCGTCCAGGTCGAACCCGGTGCCCTGATCGTAAACCTGGATGCACAGACTTTCACCCTCGACGTGAATGTGGACCCTGAGCTTTTGCTTGGGACTGCAGCACATGGAGTGTTCGATGGCATTGGCGAGCGCTTCGGTCAGCACCAGATTCAGGTGGTAAGCCAGGGTCTCACGGTCGCCGGCGTATTCCTCGATTTCCCGCACCAGCAGCTCGGCGATGTTGCCGATCAGCGCCAGGTAGCGGGTATGGGTGGGGACGGTAACCTCAAGGTCAATGTCGGTTGGCGCCATGGGCATTCACCTCGCGGCTTGCGGCCAAGGCCTCGTCGAGACTGGAATAGATCTCGAACACCCGGTGCAGTCGGGTCAGTTCGAACATGGAATGCACCCGCGGCTGCAAGCCCGTCAGAATCAGGCTTCCCTGCCGCAGATTGGCGTTCTTGTAACCGGACAGGAGCGCGCCCAGGCCCGAGCTGTCGATGAACCGCACCGCCGCCAGGTCGACGATCAGCAGATGCTGGCCGTTTTCCAGCAGCTTCTGGAGGAAGTCTTTCAACTCCAGCGAGTTGTGGGCATCTATACGCTCTTCCTTCAAACTGATCAAGGTCTTGTTGTCGGCGTTTTCGACCGTGATGTTCATGGGGTTATCCCTCCTTGCTCGGTAGGAATGGAACATGGGTTGGACCCTTGCCGGGCTCTTCTCGTTTCCCCTGAAGCCACCGCTATTTCCGATGCCGGCGCCGGCATGTGGCCAACCAAGAGTATGGACGATGGCGACTTTTCTGCCGAGTCCCTTGGCGGCATTTGAACTGCCGGGTTTTGGTACGCGCGCGCTTCGGGGATAATGAAACGGTGATTCATCTTACCTATCTGCCGCAATGATTGATGGCGCCAGGCTCCTCGCCCTGATGGCCGCGGTGGCCGCCGGTTCCTTCGGATTGACCGGTCTGGTTCGCCGCTATGCGCGCATCCGGCTGCTGGATGTGCCCAATGCCCGCAGCTCCCATTCCTGCCCCACGCCACGCGGCGGAGGTGCCGCGGTGGTGGTGGCGTGGCTTATCGCCCTGTGGCTGGCGCCGGTGTCCGCTGGCAGTCGGCTTGCGTTGGCGTTTAGCGGTGGGTTGGCCGTGGCGGCCGTGGGGTTTGTGGATGATCACCGCCCGTTGTCCGCCCGCCACCGCATGGCGGTGCATCTGGGGGCGGCGATCTGGGCGCTCGGCTGGCTCGGCGGGCTGCCGCAGCTGGCACTGGGCGGTCACTCCTGGGCGTTGGGCTGGGCCGGCTCGGTCCTGGGTGTGGTGACGGTGGTCTGGATGCTGAATCTGTTCAATTTCATGGACGGCATCGACGGTCTGGCCGGATCGGAGGCGGGCTTCGTCGCGGGGGCGGCGGGGCTGCTGGGCCAGCTGTGGTATCCGGATTCCGGATTGGGCCCGCTCAACTTGCTGCTTGCAGCATCCTGTCTGGGATTCCTTGCCTGGAATTGGCCGCCGGCCTCCATCTTTATGGGGGATGTCGGCAGCGGTTTCATCGGCTTTGTCTTGGGGGTCAGCGCCATTGCCTCGGCCCGCCTGGGCGGGCTGAGCCTGGGGGTATGGCTGATTCTCTCCGCGGTATTCGTGGCCGACGCCAGCTACACCTTGCTTTGGCGTGTGGCGAGTGGACAGCGCTGGTTCGAGGCGCACCGCAGTCACGGTTACCAACATGCGGTCGCACGGTTGGGGGGGCATCGGCCTGTGACTCTGGCGGTGTGGGCCATCAACTTGGGTTGGCTGCTGCCCCTGGCGCTGCTGGCGGTCGCCCGTCCCGACTACGAATGGCTGTGTCTGCTAATGGCCTACGCGCCGCTGTTGCTATTCGCGGTGTTCCTGGGGGCGGGCCGGTCGCAGTCCCGCCGCGTCGGAGAACCCGCATGAGCAGCAAGTTGCAGCGGCTCAAGTCGGCCACCGTGATTTCGCTGCACGACCTGGCGATGGTGGTGCTGGCCTGGCTTGGCGCTTACTGGTTGCGCTTCAACCTGTCGGAGGTGCCGGAGCCTTTCTGGTCGGCAGGATTACGCTTGTTGCCCGGGGTCATCGTCATCCAGGGGGTGATTTTCCGCTTATTTGGCCTATATCGGGGCGTCTGGCGGTTCGCCTCGATCCCCGACCTGTTGCGTATCGGCAAGGCGGTCGGATTGGGGATGGCGGTCATCGCCGCGGCCGTGTTTCTGTTCAATCGTTCGGTGGCCATACCCCGCTCGGTGTTTCCGCTCTATCTCGGTTTGCTGCTCCTGTTTCTGTGCGGGCCGCGGGTTTTGTACCGGGTCTACAAGGATCGCGGGGTGCCCAGCCACTCCCGTCGTCCGGCCCTGGTGGTGGGGGCGGGCTGCGCCGGCGAGCTTTTGGTCAGGGATTTGCTTAGGGTCCGTGAAGCCGCCTATCACCCGGTGGCCTTCGTCGACGACGATCCCCGCAAGAAAGGACGGGAAATCCGTGGTGTCAGGGTTCGTGGAAGTTGCGACAAGCTGCCGCGGTTTGCCAAGTCGCTCGGGGTGGAGGCGATATTGATCGCCATACCTTCGGCATCGGAAAAGCAGATGCGGCGAATCGTCGATCTCTGCGAGGCGACCGGCCTGCCGTTTCTGACCTTGCCATCGGTTCAGGAAGCCTTGTCCGGCGACGTCACCCGCTCGCTCAGGGACGTCTCCATCGAAGATCTGCTGGGGCGTGACCCGGTCAAGCTGGATCGCCGCTCTGTCGAGGCGCATCTGCAAGGCAAGCGGGTGCTGGTGACCGGCGGTGGCGGCTCGATCGGCGCCCAGCTGTGCTTGCAGATTGCCCAATTCCCGGTGAAGCGGCTGATCATTTACGAGCAGTGCGAATATAACCTCTACCGCATCGAGGGGGAGCTCAGACGGCTATATCCGGGGCTGGAACCGGTTGCCCTGCTGGGAGACGTGTGCGACCGTCCGTCGGTGGACTGGGTCATGCAACAGTATCGGCCGGACGTGGTGTTCCATGCCGCCGCCTACAAGCACGTACCCATGCTGGAAAACCAGGCGCGTGCCGCGGTGATCAACAATGTGCTGGGCACCCGGTCGGTAGCGGAGGCCGCGGTGGCGGCGGGGGCCGGAGAATTTGTGCTGATTTCGACCGATAAGGCGGTCAATCCCACCAATGTGATGGGCGCCACCAAGCGGATCGCGGAGATGGTGGTGCAGGGCTTGGGGGGGGGGGCGCCCCGGGCGGGGGGGGGG
>VEPB01000444.1 GCA_012026715.1 Methylococcaceae bacterium
AGCGGGTCGACGTGCTGGGCAAATTCCCGCTGCCGGTGGAGGTCATTCCCATGGCGCGCAGCTACGTGGCGCGCGAACTGGTCAAGTTGGGCGGCCAGCCGGTGTGGCGGGAAAGCTGCATCACCGACAACGGCAACCAGATCCTGGACGTGCACAACCTGCAGATCAACAAGCCCATCGAGCTGGAACAGACCATCAACAACATCCCCGGCGTGGTTACCTGCGGCATCTTCGCCCTGCGGCCGGCGGATGTGTGTCTGATCGGCTCGGGAGATGGCATTCGTACCGAGACCCGCTAGCTGCACGCAGTGGTCCGGCGAACGATGCCGGGCCACTGACGAAACCGTTGTTACCATCATGGCAGAACCCAATTACGAATCGCTCGGACGCTATCACGCCGCCCTGGAAATCTTCCAGGGCCTGTCCTCCCGCCGTCAGGAATGCCTCAACGAGTTGTCGGTGATCCTGACCCGCTCCATTTCCAGCCCCACCGACATGGTGGTGTTGACCCTGGATTCCCGCCGCACCGAGGTGCTGGTGCAGGAACTGGTCGGCATCGATGGAGAGATGATGCAGGTGGTCGACGTCATCAATCATCACGCCGAGGAATGCGGCAAGCCCAAGGTCAAGGTCATCGATCCGATGTTCTGATCGGGTCGTCCTGTCGCGGCGCCATTCTGGCCGGGCTGCTGGTTGCCTTGTCGGCCGCCGACTGTCCTGCGGCAGTTCCGCGCCCTGGCCCGCTGAAGGTCGGTCAGTGCGCCTTGGTGGCGCGCGACAACTCCGCCCGGGAAGTCTACCAACACGCCTGCGCCGAAGCGCTGCAGCGGGTGGAGCTGGCGCCCTGGCAGGAAACCTGTGACGAGGTGTCGGCGCCGAATCTGCTCGAAGCGCTGACCGAAGACCGGGGCGGCGGCCGCCGGCCGCGCGTTCACACCCTGGGCAAGGGGCGTTTCCTGCTGGAAGTCCCTTGCCGCAGCGGCGCCTACAACCAATCCAGCCTGTTCTTCGGCTACGACGAGACGAGACTGCCGGCACCGGTGACGCTGCTGGAATTTCCGCAGCCGGACGGTGTGCCGAGAGCCGAAGTCTTTGCCCGCGCGGTGGACGGCCGGCGGCGGTGGATCGTGGAATACCGCAAGGCGCGCGGCCTGGGCGATGCCGGTTACTACGCCCGCTATGCAGTGGATCCGACCGCCCGAGTTGTCACGTTGAATGAGGCGATTGCCAAGGATGCGTGGGACGGCAAGGCGGCCTTCCACTGGACCGGCGCCATCGGCCGCAAGCCCCACGGCGAGGGCTGGAAGCGGGTTTGGCCGGTGGTTCGGCCAAAGTAAGCTGGCCGCAGTGCGGTGCCGGCCGCTGCTTGCCCCGAGCATTGTCTCGGTCATTCGTCGAAAAGTGCTTGAGCCGCCGTAGGTCGCGCTTCAGGCCGACTCGTTGACCGGCTGTCCGGGGTGGTCGTTCGGGGTCGGGCGGATTCGCCGCTGGCGCAGGGCCAGGACGAGTTGGTAAACACCGATGGCAGCCGCCACATGCTTGAGGGGGTGGCCGCCGATGACTCCGGTGAGGTCCAGGATTTGCCGGTCGAACGACTCCAGCAGCTTGGCCAGGGCGTACCAGCCGATCAGCGCCCACAGCGGGCGGGTGCTGTCGAAGCGGGAAGGAAACAGCAGCAGGATCAGGGGGATCAGCAGCATCGGCAGGAATTGCACCAGGGCATAAGGCCGGAGGTCCCCCAGCCCCTGCGATTCGCTCCAGTACCAGTACCCCACCGAGCCGGCTCCGATGGCGAGCAGGGGGGCCAGCAGCCGGTCGGCCAGCCGCGTATCCAGATGTTCGCCGATCACCAGGGTGAACAGGGGTACGAAAGCCACTGTCATGGGCAGCCGGTCCCACACCAGGGTGCCGTTGTCCGGACTCCCGTGGTAGTAGGCCGAACCCAGTCCCGTCAGCAGCACCCCGGCGAAGAAAATCCGGTAGTGGAGTTCCAGTTCCTGCAGCTTGCCGGGGGCGTCGGGCAGGGTCTTGAGTCCGGCGATGCCCGCCAGCACGAAGCCCAGGTTGGAAACCACGTTCGAGAAATTGGGGATGCTCCACCAAGGTCCGCTATCGGCGAAGGCGTGATAAGCGGGATCCTGAGGAATGCGCGGGAATAACCAGGGCAACAGCAAACCGGTGGCGGTGATCGCCAGCAGCAGCCGAATTTGGAAAGGGCGTGGCATCTCAGTCCTTGCGGAGGTCAGGGGGAATGGGCAGGTCTTCGGGCCGCGGCGGAACCGGGCGGTCGCCGCCGAACTGGCGCGCCGTCTTGAGTTGGTAGACATAGGCCAGGATCTGCGCCACCGCGAGGTAGAGGCCGGCCGGAATCTCCTGGTCCAGCTCGGTGGAGAAATAGATGGCGCGGGCCAGGCCGGGGGCTTCCATCAGCGGCACTCCGGCCTCGTCGGCGATCTTGCGGATCTGCGCCGCTACCAGGTCGTTGCCCTTGGCCACCAGTCGCGGCGCGCGCATGTTGAGCTGGTCGTACTTGAGGGCCACCGCGTAGTGGGTCGGATTGGTCACCACCACGTCGGCCTTGGGCACCTCCTGCATCATGCGGCGGCGGGCGTATTCCATCTGCAGCTGGCGGATGCGGCTTTTCACCTCCGGCTTGCCTTCGATGTCGCGCATCTCGTCGCGCACTTCCTCCCGCGTCATCATCAACTGGCGCTTGTAGTTCCACAGCTGGAACGGCACGTCGATGGCGGCGATCAGCGCCAGGGAACCGCACAGGTAGAGCAGGCAAGTCACGATGAGACCGACCGAATCGGCCAGCGCGGGTTGCAGCTCCTGCTGATTCAGGGCCAGAAAGCGGTCGAAGTAGCGGCGGAACAGCCACACCGTCACCCCCGCGATCAGCAGGAACTTGAGCAGGGCCTTCACCAGTTCCACCAGCGCCTGAGGTGACACCATCCGGCCCAGGCCCTTGATGGGATCGAGTTTGTCCCACTTGGGCTGGAAGGCTTCGTTGCTGAAGTTCCAGCCGCCGATGCTCAGCGGCGCGGCGAGGGCCAGCAGCAGCATGATGCCGAAGAAGGGAACCAGCACCTTGGCGGCGATGATGGCGTCGTGGAGGATGTGCTCCGGTACGGCCGCAGGATCGAAAATGTCGTTGCGGCTGAGCCGGAAATCGCCCTGCATCAGCTGCCACAGATGTTCCACCGCATAGCCTCCCAGCAGGGCCAGGGTCGCGGCGGCGGCGACGGTCAATGCAAAGGTGTTGAACTCCTTGGAGCGGGCGATCTGGCCCCGCTTGCGCGCCTCGCTGAGGCGCCGGCTGGTAGGTTCTTCGGTGCGTTCTTGGTCGGAGCCTTCGGCCATCGTTCGGGTCCGGTCGGGATGGGTATAGCTTAGGACATTGCGGCTGGCGCGGCGTCAGGGATCGATCCGGAGATCGTAAGCCACGCAGGGATCGATGGCGTTGATCAGCAGTTCCGCCTGCCGGCGCCGGTCGGCACCGTGGGGCAAAGCCGCCAGGGCGCGGGCGGCGGGACCCTGAGGATGGAAGTTCCATTCGGTGGGGGCGACGAGGTGGTAGCGGGCGATGCGGCCCCGATCCAGGGTCAGGGCATGGATCAGCCGGCCACGGGCGGCTTCCACCTGGCCGATGCCCATCTGCGCCGGAAGCGGCGCCGGTTGGACCGGAGCGAGGTTCTGCCCGGGCTTCAACCGGGTTGCGAGAGTCGCCAGCTCAACTAGCCGCGCCGCCAGCCGGGTCAGCAAACCGTTGCCGAAATTCCGTTGGAGGTCTGCCACCAGCGGGGTTTCCCGGCGGCGCGACAAACAGGTGGTTTCGCATGCCTGCCCTTGCCAATCGGGCATGACGCAGAATTCGGCCGCGTCGGCTTTATTCAGACGTTTTGCGAGGTCGGCGTCGGCGAGGGCGGGCAGATGGGGCAGATCGCCGCTGCCGATCGCCTGCCAGTCCCGTTCCAGAACCAGACGTAGCAACCGTGCCGCCCCGGTTGTGCCTTGTTCCGCCCACGACTGAAGGGCCGTACGATGGGGGATGGTGTCCAGCCAGTTCGATGGCGCCTTGCCGAACACCGATTCGCTCAGCGCATCCTGAACCTGGGCGATGGAATCGGCGACGGTCTCGAGGTCGGCCGCGGCTCGGCTGGTCAGCGCGAAGGCGGCGGCGCTTCCGAACCACGCGCTGCGGCAGCGGGGCGGGGCGGTTGCGACTTGCCGCGCGGCCGGGCCATCGGCCGGCTCTCCCAGGAATCGGGGCCAGTCCAGCAGCACTCTCAGCGCATGTTCCCTGATGGGCTCGAGGTCGACCAACCAGCGCTGGACGGCCAAGGTCGCCGGGTCGGCCGCTGCGTTCAGCGCCTGCCGGCAGGCCTGCAACGCGCAATAACTCTGGGCGGTACCGCATAGGGGAAAGATCAGGGGCACGGTCTGAAGCAACTGTTCCGGTGTCTTGCCCTGGAAAAACGCCGCGATGCCGGCTGGGCGGCTGGATTCGATCTGCACCCCGCCGGCTTGCTGAAGCGCAATGCTGAGTCGGCCTTCCAGATTCAAGCGGCAGTTTCCCCGTGACCGCCGAACCGCCCGCTCAGCAGCTGGCGGCGGCTGATGCCTGGAGGCGCCGGTACCCGCATCAGTTCCAAAAGGATTTGTTCGGCGACTGCCTCGGCGGTTGTCTGATCGGCGAATTGGAGCACTGGAGAGTAGAGGGAACACATCCGGTAGCGGCCGATGCCGGGCTCGTCCCCGGCGGTGAAGCGGAAATCGCCCGCAGGGAAACGGTAGGTCAGCTGCTGGCCCGGCGCCGCGTCCTGCCAATCGTCCGAACCGGGCAGCGCCATCAGGTTCATGAACCAGGGCGTCAGCATCACCCCGATCAGACCGTCGTTCCAGGGCCGGAATCCGATGGCGCTGACCGTCAGGGCGGGGTTTACGAAGGGTAGACCCGCCATGCGCTCCTTCAGGATCTGTCGGTAGACGCGCTCGAGGGTCGCTTCCGGTTCTCCGGGATCGTTCATCAGTCCTCGGCAACCACCAGAAAGGCGCGGCGCTCGCCGCCGCAGTTGGGGCAGCACCAGTCGGCGGGGAGATTCGCGAACGCGGTTCCGGGCGGAACCTGGCTGAGTTCGTCGCCGTTGGCGGGGTCGTAGAGATACCAGCAGACCGGGCATTCCAGCCGGCTGGCGGCGTCGATGTTGGCGGCGTTGCCGCCGTAGGATCCGGCGAAGAAGGAGCCGCTCACCCGATGACCTGGAGGATTTCGTCCAGCCGTTCCCGACTGTCTTCCAGGTCTTCCCGCGAGGCGCAGGCCACTACCGGAACCGGCGTGACTTCGAGGGTGTTGAGGATGAGCTGATCCTGCGAGTTGAAATACTGCACCCACCACACGTGGCGGGTGCCGGTGCTGGCGATGCGGCAGTTGCCGTAGCCGCGCGACAGGATGGTCAGCGAGCCGGGGCCCAGCCGTTCGGCCAGCCACAGCAGGTCTTCCGGGGTGTGGGGCAGCAGGCTGAGGTTGATGACATAGGGGGCTTCCGCGGTCGTTTCGGCGGTGATCGCCTCATTCAGTTCGGCGATGAGGGAGGGGCCGTTCTGCAATCCGGTCGGCAACTGCTCCGGATCGAAACTCAGGCTTGTTGCCTGGGCGCTGGCTTGGCCGGCCTCCACCACGGTGACCGGGATGGCGCCGATCTCGATGGTATCGGTCGCGCTGCCGTCGGTCAGAATTCGGTGGAGCCGCCACACACCGGCCAGCACCGATTCCTGGATGGCCAGGCCGGGGGCGATGATGCTGACTTCGCCTTCGCCGAGGGTCTGGTTGACCAGGGCCAGGTTGGCGGCGTCGAGGCCGGCGAGGTTGACGGACCGGGCTGGGAAACCGCTTTCCTCTGCGCCAAATCGGATGTGGGGTAGGCTTTGGCCTTCCTCGCAGGTACGCACAGCGTACCCTACCCATGGCTCCCCGCCGCAGGTCTCCGGCGCACCTTCCGAGAGCGCTGCGCCGAGCAGGTCCAACACCCTTCGCAGCACCGCCATGGCCTCGGGCAGGGCAGCGGCTTCCTCGGGCTCGGGCAGCTCCGGCATGGCGTAGGTGATCATGGCGTCGGGCATGGCGATCAGGTCCAGTTCGGCACCATCGGCTTCCGCCGGTTGGGTGCCGGGTCCGACCGGCAGGATGGGGATGCGGATGGCGGTCATGCGGCTATCGAGGATCAGTGGCAACGTTCGGCGGATTCGGCGACCACCGGGATTTTGAAGCCGGGGATGGGCTTGGTCTCGGCGGCCAGCAGGGTTTCCAGTTCGCCGATGTAGTCGGCCCAACTGTGGATGCGGGTGATGGCGCCTAGGTATTCGCCGCGCCGCAGCAACACCAGCGCGGGGCAGGCGTCAAAGCGGTAGCGGGCCTGCAGGGCGGTTTCGGCCTCGGCGGCGACCAGGGCCGCGGTCATTCGGCCGGCAAAGCGCTTCAGCAATTCCGGCAGGATCACCGCCACATCGTCGCTTTCCGGGTAGCGGGCAGGGTCGCCGGCGAAAAACAGCAGGGCGTGTTCCTGTGTCTGGATCCAGGCGTCCGCATCGGCCAGGTCGACGACGGTCAGATTTTCCCGCAAACGGCGGAGCGGCGCGGAGGGCATTCAGCTTTCCTGAGCGGTGGGTTTGAGAAAGTCCGGCAGCTGCGGTTCGCGGTTGGCC
>VEPB01000591.1 GCA_012026715.1 Methylococcaceae bacterium
CGGCCTGGCGCGAAGGGCGGTTGGTGTTCGAGCGGCGCCCCCTGGCTGAAGTGCTCGATGAAATTGCCCGTTATCACCCCGTCCACTGGGAGTTTGCCGACCCGGAACTGGGCAAGCTCACCCTCACCGGCAGTTTCGAATCCGCCAACCTGCCCGGTTTCCTGGCCGCCCTCCAGGCGGTGTTGCCGGTCAGGACCGAGTCCCTGGATGACGGCCGTATCCGCCTGAGCCGCGCAAGCCTGCCGAGTCGCTAATTCGACGTTGTCTGATTTCGAGAAATGCTCTCGCTGAGTGTGTGTCTTCTTTCTTCCGTCCCCTGCAGCCGCGCTGAGCACCACAGCTTTTAGCTGGAATCGCCCGTAGGGGTGCGGCAGGGATGCCGCGCGTTGGCGGAGGGGCAGGAAGCCCCTTCCGCCAACCCCTGCTAAAAGCGAGGAGCGCAAGAGCTTTCGCGGCTGGGGGTGGCCTTTTCTTTGGGAACTTTCTTTTGGCCATGCAAAAGAAAGTTCCTCGGCCGTGGGTCCGAGAACCCACATTCAAACCAGCTATCGCGCAGCGATTCGAAGCCAGATCTGGCACTGCAAACTCTGGATGGATTAATTTAGCACCCCCCAAAAGTGCAGAAATCCCTCTTACCCTGTCCATCTCCCATCCCCTCAAGTGTCTTGATCGTTTAGGGACTTCGTTAGCCCGGCGGCCAGGCGGCCGCATAGACGACCAGATCGCGGCGCAGTCTGCCGAAGCAGCCCGCCGCCCACTCACCCGAGGAGGATTCATGATCGCAACACTCAGGCAGCCATCGGCCAGGATTCAGGCAATCGCCGTCCTGTCCATCGGCTGGACGTTTTTATTCAATCCCGGCTTGGCCCAGGCCAAGCCCAAACTCACCGTGTCCAAGGCGCTGTGGTCGGATGGCAGCCTCAGCATCAGCGGCAGCTACCGCAACGGCAGCAGTTCGGCCGTCGAGCTTTACGACGGCAGCGGCCGCCATATAGGCTCGGCCACCCTCGATGAGCGCCACCGCTTCAGCTTCATCGCAGCCGATTCGCGCCCGGAATTGTTGTGTTCGGTGCGGGCGGAGGCGGATTCCGTCGCGGTGACCAGAACAGTCAAGGGCAACGGGAAAGACTGCGCCAAGGCGCCGAGCTGCCGCATCGCGACACCCGGTCAGGCCGTGTCGGCTACGCTGGATCAGCCGGTGGACTTTCGCGGCGTGGCCCAGCTCAAGGACCGCAAGGCGGCCCCGCTGACGGTGGAATGGGACTTCGGCGGCGGCGCCATGGGCATGGAATCCGGCAAGGCCGTTCCGCCCGGCTATTCCAGGCTGAATGCGACGACCGCCCGCCTCAAGCCGCTGAAATCCTCCGCGGAGGTTCGATTCGTCCGTGACCGCAGCAGCTACCGGGTGCGCTTCACCGCCTGGGACCGGCTCAACCGCTACTGCGAAGACAGCGTGACCGTGGCCGTGGGCGAGCAGCCCGCCACGCTGCCGGATGTGACGACCCTGGTGGAAAATGCCCGTCAGCATGCCCCAGCCATCGCCGGCCAGGCTGACGGCACGCCCAATTCGGTGGTCGTGCTGCCCTACGAGGACTGGACCATGCAGGCACGCGCAGACAGCCGCTTCACGCCGGCCGGACAGGCGGTCATGGACCCGACCCAGAACAATCTCAACGCGGTGGCCTACCGCAAAGACCGCAAGCCGGTGCTGCTGACCGGCGCCGACCTGACGCTGAAGTATTCGGCGGCCACCAATGCGGTCGATCCGGTCGCGCCCGATTCCATCACCACGACCAGCCAGAACTGGCCGCTCGCCGGCGACAAGAATGTGGCAACGCCGCTGGCGAATGCCACCATCCAGAAGACCGATGTCTGGGAAACCACCGGGACCGACGGCTACAAGACCTTTACCGCCCTGGACAGCTGGTATGTGATCAACGATCCCCCCATGGGCGCCATCCCCGATCAGGGCTTCCCCATCCGGCCGGATTTCAACCACCTGACTTCCTGGCCCCGCATGGCGGCCGATGGCGGATTCACCTTTTCCGACCCGGAGCACGGCAGCCGCATGCCGGGTTTCGCCGATCCCTACAAAGCCAACGATCCGCAGGATTTCACCACCTACCTGGACGAGCCGGGCGGCTTCCTGGCCCGCATGATCCCCATCACCGACGTGGACGATCAGGGCCGCATCAACGCCTTTCCGCTGCTCCGGGTGCAGGCGGCCGATGCCAAGACCGGCGCGGCGGTTGCCGCCATTGATGGGGTGCTGACCGCAGGCAAGGACGTTCACTGCCGCGAGTGCCATACCAAGGGCGGCATCGCCGCCGACGACAACGCCCCCTGGACCGACGCCGCCTGGCACTACAGCACGCCCAACTGGGACGGCACCTTTGGCGGAGCGGCCGAATGGTGGGACGGCGGCGCGACCAAGCCTGCCAAGCCGGTTTTCGTCGCGGCTGACAGCGCCAGCCTGTTCGATCAGGAATTTGCCGCTGCGATGAACACGGCGATCCTGCACGACTATTACGACAACACCGCGCTGATCCATAACCAGGAAGGCGGGAAATCCGTGCAGCTGTGCTCCTCCTGCCACAAGAGCCGAATAACCGGATGGGTGTTCGGCGGCAACGACGAGAATCCCAACTCGGAAGGCATCGGCCTGACCCCCGACAAGGCGGGCCCCTTGAACCCCGACGACTACTTCAATCCGGATTATTCCCGCGCCATGCATAAGTGGCACGGTGAACTGCAGTACAACGCCGACCGGACCGCCATCCTGCGCGATGCCAACGGCATCCCGAAACGCTGGAATGCCGCCGACGGCCCCAACCCCAACTCCCTGTTCCCCACCGTGGATGCCAAGGGCAAGCCCATCCCGATGGAACAGAACTGCCTGCGTTGCCATTCCGGCCACCGCGAACAGTTGTATCGCGACCGCATGTACACCGCCGGCGTGACCTGCTACCAGTGCCACGGCGATCTGCTGGCGGTGGGCAAGGCCTGGCCCAAGTCGCGGGTCAATCCGGACGGGCTGCAATTCCGCACCGACTGGTACGACCAGCCCGATTGCGGTTCCTGCCACGTGGGCAACGGCAATGTCGGCAAGGCGGACAAGGACTATTTCAGCGCCGGGGTGAAGCAACTGGCCTTCGACCCGGCCGATCATTCGGCGACGCCCAGCCCGGTGGACCTGAGCAATCCCGATGCGGTCCGCTTTGCGGTGGTGCCTTACACCGATCTGGAGTTCGCCGCCAGTTACGGCGCCGGCGGCTCGAAGACCGATTCGCTGTGGCTGGGCGGCGCGGGCATGGAGACCTTCCGCACCCCGCTATACCGCAACGGCAAGGATCAGCATGGCAACGTACCCTGCGCCGCCTGCCACGGTGGTGCCCATGCCGTTTGGCCCAACCGCGACCCCAAGGCCAACGACAACGTCACGGCGTTGCAATTGCAAGGCCATGCCGGCAACGTCGATGAGTGCAAGGTGTGCCACACCGCCGACGCCTTCAAGAATTTGGCTGACCTGGACGGCGGCCGGTTCCGCACCGATCTGGCGACCGATTCCGGCGTGCTGGGGGGGCCCCACAACCTGCATCCGGTTTACGACGAGAACTGGTGGAAGTCCGCCGAAGGCGATGTCCCGAACAGCGACGGCAGCACTCCGGGGGGCTGGCACAACGACTACGCCAAGAAACCCGGCAAGGCCGGCGAAGACCAGTGCGCCGCCTGTCACGGCAACGACCACAAGGGGACGCGGCTGGCGAAGACTCCGGTGGAGCGGGTATTCGACTTCAGCGGCATGGATCGGGCGGCGCTGACGAAAGCCGGGTTCAAGTCCCTGGTGATCCGGGTGCCGGCGGGGACGCCCATCGGCTGCAATACCTGCCACGACATCAAGACCAGCTGCCTCGGCTCCCCGGCGGGGGAAGGCGTCTGCGGCAAGCCGGCGGCGAAAACGGTGGAAACCGCCAACCGGCCGCCGGCGTTCCACATCACGCCCGACACCAGCGGCATCATCGGCCAGACCAACACCTACACCATGCACGCCACCGATCCCGATGGCGACCCGGTGACCTACAGTGTCAGCCGCCGCCCGGAAGACATGACGGTCGATCCCAAAACCGGCGTCATCACCACCTCCTGGCCCGGAGCATCGTTCTACTGGCCGTGGACCACCGGCAACGACACCCCGGTGTTCACCTATCCGTACATCGTCACCGCCAGCGACGGCAAGGGCGGCTACGTCACCCAGCGCGTTACGGTAAACCTGCGATGTCCCGACAACCACCTGTGGTCCGGCAGCGACTGCTCCAGCATCTCCACGGGCGGCCTCACCATCACCTCGAAACCTGAAATCGTCGGCC
>VEPB01000180.1 GCA_012026715.1 Methylococcaceae bacterium
CCAGGTCAAGGACAGCACCGTGCTGAACGGTTCTGCCAACAGCGAAAACCTGAACCTGTCCATTGGCGAGAAGTCGGTGGCCAGCACCGGTTCGGTCACGGTCGAATAAGTCGGCCGGGCCTGCTCGGAACTCGCCGAGCAAGCACAGTAGCGCACCTTTCATGGCACCGGCGGTTGCCGGCTCCGCCATGAAAGGCTTAATGAAACAGCATTGAAATTCACCGGGGGCGTTATGTCATCCATCATGATTGAGCGGGAACTCGCCGAAGATACCTTCGCCGCCTTGCTACGCTACGCCCGGTTGATCGTCCGGTTTCATGTCCGCGGGATGGTCGGCGGCCACCCGTGCGCCACCGTCGATCTTGCAAGCTAGCGTCTGCCGAGACGTCGCAGCGGTCAGTCCAACGGAAGCGTTTCCGGTTTCGGCCATCCCATCGTTCGCTAAAGTACGGTCTGCTCGGCAACGGCCGAACAACATCCATCAGTGCGCAGATCAAGGGTGAACTGCGGATTCCCGGCTACAGGTAGTTGAACAGGGACAGTTTCTGGACTTTGGCGTAGGCCTGCTGGGCCGCTTCCAGGGCCGTGGTCTCCTGGTTCAGGCGGGTGATGGCGTCGGTGTAGTCGAGGTCGCGGGTCTGGGAAAGCAGGGATTTCTCGTCGGTGGTCAACCGGTCATTGAGGTCTTCCTGTTGATCCAGAGCGGCCAGCCGCGCGCCCGCAGAAGAGCGCGCCGCGGAAACCGTGTCCAGAGCCTGCTGGATTCTCGCCACATCGTAACTGTCGGGTTGATTGGCCGACAGATGCTGCGCGAACTGAAACACCAGATTCATCACGTTGTCCGCCGCCGCGGGCGGCGCGCTCGGGTCGGTGGCCGGCGCCGCCACGACGAACACCGCATCCCCCGGATCGTTGTCGTTGATGTCGAATCCGGCGCCGATGGTGGTGCTTCGCCGTCCGCTGTCGCCGTTGTAGACGTAGCCGCCGGTCACCGCGTTGCCGGTGAAGGGTTGGGTTTTTGACTTTAGCCCGGCGAACAGGAACTCGCCCGTCGAGGTCGAGGTGTTGGCAAGATTGGTGATCTGGCCCAGCAGCTGGCGCACTTCGTCGCCGATCGCCTGCTGGTCGGAGGCGCTCAGCGAGGCGTTCAGCGATCGGATGCCCAAGTCGTGGACCTTCTGCAGAACGTCGGTGACACTCCCCAACACCGCGTCCTGCTGCGCCAGCCTTCCCCGCGCCATGCCGATATTTTCCTGATACTGCTCCTTCAGCTTGAGGGATTCGTCGAGGATCAGGGCTCTCACGGCACCGGGCGGGTCGTCGGAAGGCCGCACCAGCTTGACGCCGAGCGCCAGCTGCTCCTGGGTGTTGGCAATTTCCGTCTGCTTGCTCAGCATGGAATTGACGTTCTGATTGGCCATGCCCATGGTGGAGATTCGTACGCGCATCGTTATTTCACCGCGGCAATAAGGGCATCGAAGGTGGTCCTGGCAATGGCGATCACCTGGGACGCGGCCTGATAAGCCTGCTGGAAGATGATCAGGTTGGCGGCCTCCTCATCCAGATTGCCCCCGGACACGGAGTCGCGCTGTTGCTTGACCGCTTCCAGCAATTTGATCTGCGCCTTCGAGTCGACGGTCGAAGACTGGGTGAGCACACCGACCCGGCCGACCACTTCGTTGTAGGCGTCCTCATACGAGCCCTGCAGCAGCGACGATTTGCTGGTTTGCAGGTTGGCCAGCGCCAGGGCATTGGTGTTGTCGCCCACGGTCCCTGGCGCATTGGTGGCGGCCGCGGCGATCTGAGCCGCGCCGCTGATGACATCGAGAGTCAGCGCCACGCTGGAGGCGGCGCCGCGGGTCGGCTGGACCATGAAGCTGTCGCCGGCCGAAGCCCCGGTCAGGTCGAAATCCAGCCCGTCCAGCGTGAATTGCAGGCTCGAAGCGCCGCTGAACTGGCTGACCTGCTGAGTCCTGAGGTTGGTGACCGCAGTCCCCGTCGCCGTCACGTTGACCTGGTAATCGCTGCCGGTCAGCGCCGCATGGCTGCTGATGGTCACGCTCGCCGGCGGGGTGGCGGCGGCGTTGGTGCTGGCGGGGATGACGGCGGGGAGCGGCTCGTTGAACAGAGCGACGCCGGGATTGCCGTTGAGGTCGAAGCCGGCCTGCAACTGCTGGTTGATCTGATGGGCGAAACTCACCGCGATCCGGCCCACGTCGTTCTGCACCGGATTCAGCACCTGGTCGATGAATTGCCGGTAGCCGCCCAACGCTCCTCCGGAGATCTGGCTGCTGATGTTGACCGCCGTCTTGGCGCCGATGGGCCGCATCATGACCTCGAGCGGCCCGCCGGGAAAACTCGCGGAACTCAGCGATAGCTCGCTCGACGCCGCCGCCATTACCAACGACTGTCCGGTGCTGGTCATGATGTCGTAGTAGCCGGTGTTGTCGACGGTCACCTGGATGTCCAACTGCTCCGCCAGCTTACTGACCGCCAAGTCGCGCTGGTCCAGCAGGTCGTTGGAGGCAGTGCCGGTTCCGCTGGTGCGGGAGTCCAGCACCCGCTGGTTCAGTTCGGCGATGTTGGCGGCGAGGGAATTGATCTGCGCGACGCTGTCCGACATGGCCCGTCCGGTCTTGTCGCGGATCTGATCCAGCTGGGCGCTGATGCTGTTGAAGCGGCCGACCAGGGTCCGGCTGGAAGTCAGCATCGCCTGCCGTGCGGTCATCGAGGAGGGATCGTTGACCAGATCGTGAACCGCGCCGAAGAATCTCTGCATGGCGGCCGGCACGCTGGAGTCCGGCTCGGCGATGAAATTGTCGATCTCGCTCGTCAGTTCGTTAAAGGCCTTGAGCTGCCCAGCCGCGGCGGTGCTGGCATTGAGTTGGGCCGAGATGAAGGTGTCAAAGGACCGCTTGATGTTGGCCACCCGGACGCCATTGCCCAGATAGCCGGCGTCGCCGATGGGGATGGATGGCTGCGTCGCGAGTTCGGCGCGTTGCCGGCTGTAGCCCTCGGTATTGGCATTGGCAATGTTGTGGCTGGTCGTCGCCAGCGACTGCTGAAACGCCAGCAGCCCCGAAACGGCCGTATCCAGCACGCTTACACCCATGACACCGCCCCCTCAAACCGGTACGCCGGGTCGACCCGGCATCCACCCAATCCGGTTATCGGCCGTTTGCCCCAATGGTTAAGCATCGTCTGCCACTCCGAGGTTTTCGAAGGCGCTGTGGCCCCGATAGATGGACAGCACCTTGCGGGCGTAATTGGGATCGGTGGCATAGCCGGCCTTCTGGAGCCCCGCGATGAAGCGTTCCGGCCGGTCCCCGGCGGCCAGGGCCTTTTCGTAGCGCGGGTTGTTGCGGAGAAACGCCACGTAGTCGCGGAAACTGTCCGTGTAGCTGTCGTAGGCCCGAAAGGCGGCATTCTTGCGCACGGCCAAGCCGTTTTCGACTTCCACGGTGCGGGCCGCCACGCTGCG
>VEPB01000220.1 GCA_012026715.1 Methylococcaceae bacterium
ACCTTGCAACAGTGGCGTCATGCTGGCTCGATCGGCTAGCGGCGGGCGCAGGCCAGCCATAGCCTCCAGATCGGCCCGCACACTGCCGACCGCACTGAGCAGGGAGGTTTCCACCTGGTGCGCCACGGCGAGATTGCTGTTGGCGATCCGGCTGACTTCAGACAGCGTCGTTTCGGCTTTCCGTTGGGCCTGGCGTGCCAGCAGGCTTTCGGCTTGGGCCAAGTTGCGCGCCCGTTCAGCCTCTACCGCAAACTGAAAAGCCAATCCGGCGCCTGCCAAAATCGCCAACAAGACCACAGCCCCGGCGATGATGGGCAAGCGGTTGCGGGATACGAAGCGACGCAGCAGTTCACGGCGACTGTAGGCATAAGTGGCGACCAAGCGGCCGTCGCGGAAAGCGCACAACTCGACCGCCAGCTCACCGGCATCGCGATAGCGTTCCGCCGGATTGACGCTCAACGCCTTATCGCATATGGCGGTTAGCTCTCTGGGAGCCGCGACCCCGCCGTTACCCGACGAAGGCAAGGCGGCACCGCTACGCAGCCGCTCCAGGATTTCCCTGGAACTGCCCTGCAGGGGCGGTCGACCGACCAACAGCACATAGAGTATGCAGCCTAAGGCGAACACGTCGGTGCGAACATCGACCTGCCCGAAACTTGCATCGACCTGCTCCGGCGCCATGTAGGCCGGGGTGCCCAGCACATCGCCCATCTGGGTCAGTCCTTCATCGGCCGAATCTGGCCGGTTCGAATTCTTAGCCGGTGCCGCTTCGGCCTCTCCCGCCGCCTTGGCCAGGCCCCAATCGAGAATGATGGTTTCGCCAAACGGCCCGAGCACAATGTTGCCGGGCTTGAGGTCCCGATGGATCACCCCCTTGGAATGGGCATAGGCCATGGCTTCGCAGACATCGATCAACCGGTCCAGCAACTGCAGGCGTTGCGCCAAAGCCTGCTCCGGCGTCTCCCGATTGCAGTCGGCCAGCGCCCGCGCCAGGGTGTCTCCGCGCACGAAGCGCATGACATAATAAGGCGATCCCCGCCGGGAGGTGCCGACGTCGTACACCGGTACGATACCCGGATGCTCCAGCCTCCCGGTGATACGGGCTTCCCGAAGGAAACGGGCACGAAATCCGGCGTCCGCCTCATTACCGGCATCGAGCATCTCCTTGATCGCCACCTCCCGGCCGATCCGTTCGTCAAAGGCCAGCAGCACCCGTCCCACGCCGCCTACGCCCACCGTGCCCCGCAGGGTGTAATGCTCGGTATAGTTGCCGGCGGATTCCCCATCGGCCTGCGGCGGCCGCTGGTAAAGGTTGGGATTGACGATGGTGTAGTCTTCGAAGCCGTCGAGGCTTCCGGCGGTACTCATCGAATTACGTCCGTGGTCGGAGATAGCCCGACCTGAGTCTAGTCCAGCGGCACCGACTCGTATCCGGCGACCACGACCCGATTGCGGCCCGAATCCTTGGCCCGGTAGAGGCAGGCATCGGCGGCTTTCATCAACAAAGCCGGAGTGTCCCCGCTGGTCGGACATTCCGCGATCCCCGCCGAAACCGTGACTCCGAGCAGGCTCTTGCCACGATAAACGAACTCGTGCTTTTCGATGGCATCGCGCAAGTATTCGGCGCGCGTCGCGGCGATCTCCTTGGGTGCGCCGGGCATCACCAGCACCAGTTCCTCTCCGCCGTAGCGGCAGGCGATATCGCCGGCGCGCAGCTTGGAGGCCACCAGTTCGGCGATCTCCACCAGCACGAAATCGCCCGCGTCGTGGCCGTAGCTGTCGTTGTACTTCTTGAAATGGTCAATGTCGATCATGATCACCGACAGGCGCTGGCCATTGCGCTTCGAGCTGGAAAGCTCGCGGGTCAGGGTTTCTTCCAGATAACGGCGGTTGAACAATTTGGTCAACGGATCCCGTACCGAACGGTTGCGCAAGGCCTCCCTCAACTTGAGGCTGACCAGCGCCATTGCCAGATTGTCTGCCGCCATGGCGATCAGCCGCCTCCGCGACTCCACCGAGGTTGTCAGCATGCGCTTGTCGCCCGATCCGCCGTCGGTCCCCAACGTGACGGTCAGTACCCCGATCATTTCCCCCTGCGCAATGACCGGTGCGCAGACATAACCCTGACCGCAATGGCCGATGATGTGGTTGCACAGGATCGCATCCTCGTCGCCCTCCACCACATGCACCTTGCCCTGTCGCAAAGCCCAGCAGTCGTCCGGAGCGATCACCTTGGGCGACAGGCAATTGGCGCTGCCCCAGCGGGCCGCGGTTTCCACCATGCTGTGGTTGCCGTCGAACAAATACAGCACGCCGCTGTAATGAGCAAAAATCTTTTTGGCGTAATACTCGATGATGGAATGGGTTTCTTCCAGAGAAACGCAAACCTGCAGATAGGAGTTCAATTCATTGATGAATTGCATCTCCTGGTTGTGCTGCATCAATTCCAACTGGGACAACCGCAGCTGGTTTTCGTGGTTCTTGCGGTCGGTAATGTCGGTCGACGACCCGATGAAACCGGCAAACTTTCCTTCCTTGTTGATATAGGGTTCCCCGGTATCCAGGATGTGCCGGAACTGCCCGTCGGCGCGGCGCAAGCGGTATTCCATCTGGAACGAGCGATGCTCGAGGAATGCTTTGTGGAAAATCTGCATGCAGGGTCCCAGGTCGTCCGGGTGGAGGGCGTCTACCCAGGCATCATTTCCCAGCGGGACCGTGTCGGAACCGGCGCAGACGAATTTCTTCCAGCGCGTATTGGTGAAGACGATCTTGCCTTCGGCGTTGGTCAGCCACAACATGACCGGCGCATCTTCCGCGACCACGCGAAAGTCCGTATCGGAGGTGGCCGGAAGCGGCCCGTGATTATCCGGCTTCTGGGCTGCCTTGCTGGTTCTTTTGTCCACGCGATACTCCCACCATGTCGAATCAGGCAATGGTTAATGCCAATCCCTGCACGGCACTCCTTTTCCCGCTGCTAAACCGCACGCAGCTCCTGTCTGTGCATCTTTTCCATATCCAAAACGCTAAGAGTATATCGCGCGACTTTGACGGCGAAACTGATGTGCATCAATGCTGGAATCCGGACAGGGTGCGAGCCGGACATGCCCATTGCGGCGTGCCCCTCGATGCAATAATCTTGGCCGCCGCTCTGGAGAAACCAAACCCGCGATCTGCGGCGAGAAGTCCTAACTTCGCAGCCTCGGCCGACGCAGCCGCCCCCGCTCGCCGCGGCATCATCAGCTCCCACCTTCCCCATGCTTCCAGGAACCTGTCACCGACCATGACCGACGAAATCACCATCAAACAGCCGCCATACCTGTTCAATAAGACCCAAAAGCTGATCGCCGAACTGGAGGAAAGACTGGGGGCGCCGCTGCTGACCTACTGGAACAGCCGGCGGGGATCGGTCTGCGACAACGACGTGGTGGCGTTTTATGAATTGCTCGAGCGGATGGGCAAAACCGACCGGCTTTATCTGTTCATCAAGAGCGCGGGCGGCAACGGCACGGCGTCGCTGCGGATCATCAACCTGATCCGCCGTTACTGCAAGAACATCGTCAGCCTGGTGCCGCTGGAGTGCGCCTCGGCGGCCACCATGATGGCGATCGGCACCGACGAGATCCAGATGGGGCCGATGGCCTTCCTCAGTGCCGTCGACACCTCCCTGACCCACGACCTGTCGCCGGTGGACCGCGACAACGACCGAGTCGCGGTAAGCCTGGACGAACTCAACCGGGTCGTCAACCTGTGGCGCAAGAACACCGCCGATACCACCTCCAACCCGTACAAGTCCTTGTTCGAATATGTCCATCCCCTGGTGATCGGCGCCGTGGACCGGGCCGAGTCGCTGTCCATCATGTTGTGCGAGGAACTGCTGTCCTATCACATCGACGACCATCAGACGGTGACCCGCATCGCCGACACCCTGAATTCCAAGTATCCCTCCCACGGCTATCCCATCCTGGCGGAGGAAGCCAGCAACATCGGCCTGAAGACCTTGCCCATGGACAAGGACATCAACCGCATCCTGCTGGAGCTGAACGGGCTCTACAGCGAGATGGGGCAGAAGGCGATCACCGATTTTTCGGAAATCCGCTCCCATTCCAACGAAATCCTCAACATCCTCGAATCCCGCGACGCCCAGGTGTTCTATCAAAACGACAAGGACTGGTTCTACCGTAGCGAGGAACGCCGCTGGATCACCATGAACGACAATTCCCACTGGCGCCTGACGGAGCGCGTGGACGGCAAGGTCAGGAAAGGCATCCTGCACATTGGATGATTGGACGACGGCCGCCGGTCCTGTGGCGGCCGTTGGTGGATCGGGCCATCCTATTCCGGCTGGGGGCCTCGCCGGCCGTGCCGGTGCGGAAATCCGCCGAACTTGTCCTGGTGTTCCTTGAGCTTGATCCGCTGGTCCGGCGTCAGCAGCCGGTAGACTTCGTGATCCAGGCGGGCATGCGCCAGGGCAAGATCCGCCATCGTCGAAGCGTTTTCCTGAATCAGGGCGCTGGCCTTTTCGTCGCTGTAATCATCGGATTGCGCCAGGCCGCGCAGTGCCTGATGCGCCTTTCCGGCCGTCTCCATTTGGTCTTTCAGGGTTTTACCCTGGGCTTCGAACAGCGCGCCGACCTGTTTCCGCTGATCTTCGCTCAATCCCAGCTGCTGCAGGTGGGGGGGCAGCTGTTCGGCGCTGAAACGGGGAAACTGATCGGGAAGCGGACCGTGCGCGCCGGGCTTGCCTTCAAAGGATGCGGCCTGGGCTGTCGCAGCAAACGGACCGGCTAACAAGCCGAGCATGAGCGCAGCGGCAAACAGCGACATTTCGATCACTTGGCGGGTTTCGGCGGTGTTCATGAGGATAACTCCTGTGGTGGTTGGGACATCAGGGAAGACGGCGTTCCGCTTCCCTTGGCCCATAGTCTGGCGTCCCAGCCGGTAAACCGGCGTTAAGGCGATGTAAAACTGGGTAAATCCAATTCCCCCAAGAAACCGCCCCGCCACCCGCTCCGCTATCATCACGTTCAATCCACTTCGGGCTGACGACGATGAACATCTTGCTGGTCGATGACGACTCGGAACTGGCCGACCTGCTGAAGACTTACCTGGAACGGGAGGGCTACCGGGTCACTGCGGCCTGCGACGGCGAGCGGGGAATTGCCGAGGCGTTGTCGGGACAGTACTCGCTCGCGGTGCTGGACGTGATGATGTCCGGGGTGAACGGAATCGAAGTCCTCCGGGAAATTCGCAGCCACAGCCAGATGCCGGTCTTGATGCTGACCGCCAGAGGCGACGACGTGGACCGCATCATCGGCCTGGAACTGGGGGCCGCCGACTACGTCCCCAAACCCTGCACGCCGAGGGAACTGGCCGCCCGGATCCGGGCGATCCTGCGACGCACGCAGGGCAGCCTGGCCGACGGCGCCAGCGAAATCCTCCGGAGCGGGCCGCTGACGCTGCAACCGGCGCGCCGCAGCGCGCTTTGGAAAGGAAGCCCCTTGGAACTCACCAGCACTGAATTCAGCCTGCTGGAAATCCTCGCCCGCAATGCCGGGCGGGTGGTCGACAAAAAAGAGCTGTCGGAACAGGCGCTGGGCCGACCGCTGGCCCGATTCGACCGCAGCATCGACGTGCACATGAGCAGCGTCAGGCACAAGCTCGGCGTCATGGCGGACGGACGGTCCTATATCCTGACCGTCCGCGGCAAAGGCTACCAACTGGTCAGGGACTGAAACCATGGGACGCTTGTTCTGGAAGTTCTTCCTGGCCTATTGGCTGGCGTTGTTGCTGGCCGGCACAGGAGTGGGAACCGTGGTCTGGCTGTACCACCAGTCGCGCGAGGAGGCCGACCGCGGCCTCGAAACCCACGGACGCGCCAGGGCCCTCGTTGACGCCGCGGGCGCGACCCTGCGCCACGGCGGCGTCACAGGGCTGACCGCGCTGCTGAAAGAGTGGGAAAGAGCCCCGCTTCCGCCGGTTTACGCCGCGGACGCCGGCGGCCGTGACCTGCTGGATCGACCATTGCCGCCCCGGTTGCTGGAGCAGGCCCGGCGACTCGTTGCGGAAAACCGGCTCCGGCATGAGGTGGTGGAGGTCCGAACGGACGGCGACGGGAGTTTCCTAATTTTTGTCGCCGCTCCGGCGAGCGGGGATGCCCCCACACCACCCGGCACCAACCGCCCCAGCCACGGTCCACCCCCGCCTGTCCGGCCACCGCCCACGATTCCCATTGCCGCGGGGATTCTCGCCAGCCTCGGTTTCAGCGCTTGGCTGGCATGGGATCTGTCCACGCCCATCCAGAGCTTGCGGGCTGCCTTCGCGGCCCTGGCGGGCGGCCAGTTGAGCGCCCGCGCGGCACCGCGGATGGGCCGCCGGCGCGACGAGATCGCGGATCTCGGCAGCGCCTTCGACCACATGGCCGAGCAGCTCGGCCATCTGGTCGCCGCTCAGCGGCGTTTGCTCCATGACGTCTCCCATGAATTGCGTTCCCCGCTCGCGCGACTCCAGGCCGCCATCGGCCTGGCCAGGCAACAGCCGGAGCATGCCGCGGAGTTGCTGGACCGGGTCGATCGGGAGATCGAGCGGCTGGATCGCCTGGTCGGCGAATTGCTGACGCTGTCGCGCCTGGAAGCCGGGATGCCTGGTATAGCGGCCGAGACCTTCGACTTGGTGGAACTGGTCAGCGAAGTGGTCGCCGACGCCATTTTCGAGGCCCACGGCCGGAACCTTCAGATTGTCCTGGGTGCTCCCCCTAGTCTGGCTTACCATGGCCAGGCGGAGTTCCTCAGTCGCGCGGTCGAAAATGTCATCCGCAACGCCCTCCAGCACGCCCCCGACGGCAGCCAGGTGGAAGTCTGTCTGACGCTATCGGGCAGAACGCCCACCCTGGCGCTGACCGTACTGGACCAGGGCGACGGGGTTCCGGAGGCGGAGTTGACGTCCATCTTCGAACCCTTCTTCCGCGGTAGCCGACCGAAACGGAAGGACGGAACCGGCCTGGGGCTGGCGATCGCCCGGCTGGCAATCGAACGGCACGGCGGCACCGTTCACGCGACGAATCGGCCGGGCGGCGGCCTGCAGGTCGAGATCCGGCTTCCGCTGACGGCGGAGACCGGCGCGGAAACAGGTCAGGCCGCATTTCCCCATCCCGAAGAATCTTAGGGGCGACGCCCGGGTTGGGTTCAGCCGGGAAAGCCGCAGTGAGGCTTCGTGTTGCCGGATTGCGACGCTACACTAATGCAAACCGAATTGGGGGCAGAGGAGACGTTTACATGGCAAAAATCCAGCTCTACTTCGCGGGCCAACTGCTCCGCGAATATGTGCTCGATGACCAATACGAACTCAAGGTGGGCCGCGGCGCCGACTGCGACATCGTGATCGACAGCGTGGCCATTTCCCGCCACCACTGCACCCTGAGGGAAGTCGAACACCACTGGAACATCATCGATGAAGGCTCATCCAATGGCTGCTTCGTCAACGGAGAACGCATCGAACGCTATGTGCTGAAACACAAGGACCGGGTGGTGATCGGCAAGCACACCCTGATGTTCGACCAGTTCGGGACGGGGCGCGACCCGCGCCGCCGCCCGGAAAGCGCCGTCGAAGCCTCCGAGGACCGCACCATGTTCGTGAGTCCCGGCACCCTCAGCCAAATCCTGCAGCGGAGCCAGAAGCAGCAATCCATGGGGCTGGTGCTCAGCGGGCTGAACCGGCAAGTCGTCCCCCTGGTTCAAACCGTGACCGTGATCGGCAGCGCCGCCGATGCCGATCTCCGCATTCACGGCCTGTTCGTCAAAGGCCACCAAGCCAAGGTGGTCAAAACCGATACCGGGCACCGCATCATTCACGGCGGCGGGATTCGCGCGCTGCGCGTCAACGGCGAAAAACGCGACGAGGTCGCGCTGTGGGCCGGCGACGTCATCACCATCGCCGGCAACAAGATCTCTTACGGCAGTTTATAGCTCGACAGACCGCCGATCTTCGATGAACAAGCCGGCAGGGCAATCCACCGCTCCCGAAACGGCCTCGCCTGATCCCTTGGCGACGCCGGCGGCGACCGGTTGGCGCCGAAGGTTCCCCGCCGCTGCCCGTCGCCAGGCAGTAGACGGACGGAAAACCGGGGAACCGGCCGACGAAACACCGATGAGTCGGGCCCGGTCAAAATGCCACACTCCAGGTCGCGAACAGGCCGGCCTTACGGTCGAGCTGGTAGCCATTGACCTGGGTGGAAACCGGCTCGAGCCATTCCACGCTCAATCGATGGCCCTGAAAGCTTCCGGCAGGCACGACCGCATTCAGTCCCAAACCGACGTCCCAGTAGTTGCCGCCGTAACTGGCCGGAAAATCCATGGGGCCGATCTGCGAATGCGGCCGGGCGTACTCGCCGCGGATCCGTCCCTGCGCGGTGTAAACGCCGCGAACCGAGGCGGTCAGCCAGTGGAGCGGACTGAACCCGCCCCAAACTGATGCCTGGATCGCGTCGCCCAAGGAATACCCCTGGTCGTTCCGGCTTTCCAGACGCTTGGTGCCGGTGACTTGACCACCCCATGACCAACTGTCCGCCTGCCCCGTGTATGTGAGGCTGGGCTTGAAGTCCCAGGTTCCGCTGCCTAACTGCATGCCGTAGTGGATCAGTTCAGTGGGCGTGCCGGCGTTCGCGGTATGGGTATGGACCTTGATCTTCTGACCGATGTCGCCGGTCGGAGCGCTCACCCCCAGGGTGAGATGGAGATGTTGGCCCGGTATCTCCCACAGCTTGACCAAGCCGTACATGCCGGTATCGCCGACCCCGCCGGTCGCATGGTGATGCCGAACCAACGGGTGTCCGCCTTCCGCCACCGCTCCGTTGAGCACCCGCAATGACATATCCATGTCCATGAACTGCGGCATCAGCATGAGGTTGAGCCAGTCGGTCGGCGCATACATCAAATCGAGCATGTGCATGTGCATGCTCATTTCCTCGGGCCGATGGCTGCAACGGCGGCTGCCGCAA
>VEPB01000252.1 GCA_012026715.1 Methylococcaceae bacterium
GGGAGGCGGAGGGGGCGCCGGCCGCACCAGCTGAATTTCCACCTGGGTTTCCTTCGGCGGCAACGGTTGCGGCGCCGGCCGGTTGTGGTACCAATCCACCACCGTGACATGCACGAATACCGTGACGGCCACGACCGCCAGGGCATCGAGCCAGCGCCGCTCCTCGCCCTCGGGATCCCGGCGGAACAATTGGAGGCTTGCCGATGTCCACGGCGCTGCGCCGGCAGGCACCAGACCGCTATCGAATGCGTTGAGGGGGATGACCGGTGCCAGGCTTTTCCTGACCGCCTGCGGCTGCCATTGGTTTGGCCTGGGCGAAATGGATGGTTTGCTCATACAGTCCTCGTGATGTCTATGGCGACCGTGGCAGGGGGGATACTTTGGCCAGGACCCCGACCTAACCCCTTCGGCTCTGTCGTTGGGAGGCCAAGCCCCTACCGGACAGCGTTACCAATAGCCGTAGCAGAAGCCGTGCCACACATCGAGCGGTGAAAGCCCGCCCTCCTGGCGCCGCAGGAAGCCATACAGACTGGGGTTTCCGGAGATTTTTTCGAACACCGCGCTGATCGCATCCGCTGCGATGCTGCTCGAACATCAGCAGGCTGCGCGGCGGTTGTTGCTGGCGCAACAGCCGAAGAATGGAATGACTCCCGGCCCGGCCGGGAAGCGGACATGGAAAAGGCACCTCGCATCCCTCGAGGTGCCCTGCCAAGTCACTCCCACGCCGCTACGGATTGCAGATCGTCGCGGTCACCCCGGACGGGGCCAATGCCTTATCGCCAAAAGGGTTTGCCGATACCGCGGTCAGGAGGACGCCGAACGCCTTGAATTACTCTTTCGTCCGGAACTTGTCGTGACAGCCCTTGCAGGCCTCGCCCAGCTTGCCGAACTGGGCCTTGATGTCGTCGATCTTGCCGGTTTCGGCGACCTTGGCCAGAGCATTGGCTTCGGTGATGAAAGCTACCCCGGCATTCTTGGCGTCGTCGGGCTGTTGAAAAAACTCCGACTTGAGGCGGGTGGTCTTCCAGCCGGTTCCCTTGTCGGTGCCGGCACCGAACAAACCGCCCAGGCCGGAGTTGGCGGTCGCGGCGATGGCGCTGGCAGCGGCGACGACCTGGTCCTTGTTATAGGTTTCCGGGTGATCGATCACCTGGTTCTTGATCTTGGCGCAGTTCCAGCCCACGAAGGAGTACGCCGACTGGCGGAAGCGGATCTGGTCTTCGATGGGGCCGGCAACGGCGGCGGCACTGGCGGCGCCGATGATCAGGGTCAACAAAAGCTTGCTTTTCACGAGTTTCCTCTTTGGTTCTGGGTAGTTGAGAAGAACGAATTCATCGGGTGAGTCAGACGCGCGCAGCAGCTGACGTCCATCGAGTGCTGCGAACCATGCGCGTCGCCCTCCCGTCACGGCCCAACGGACGATGGTTGCGACGCAAGGAGTACCCTCTCTCACCAGGCCGGCCCGGCCACCGAGGCCTGGACGTCCAGCGCCTTGGTCAACCGGTCCGGTAATCCATCGGTGATGGTCCAGACCAGAACCCCGGCAGCGATGGCGGCCACGGCGAAGCGGCCCAGGGAATGTCCGGTTGCTGGTACCGCCAGCTCACGCGGCACCTGTTTGGTTCCTGTCAGCATGGGCTTCACCAGGTTGTGCTTCTTGACCCGGACGTAGAACACGATGGCCGCCACATGCAGGCCGATCAGCGCGGCCAGGACATAGAAGGCGGTTGCGTGGAGCCCGGTCAGCTTGTCGCTGACGGGCTTGTCCACCAGCCCGGCGAGGGGTCCCTGAAAGGCGATGTCATCGTTGGCGAACAAACCCGTTCCCACCTGCAGCCCCGCCAGCCCCAGCAAAGCCAGCACCGCCAGGGCGCCGAGGGGGTTATGGCCAATGCCTTCCCAGCCTCCCTGCAGATAGGCGGCGATTCGGGCCGGAGTGGGAACAAAGCTCGCAAAACGGGCATGATTGGAGCCGATAAAGCCCCAGATCAGACGAAAAAACAGCAGCCCCAACACGATCAGGCCGAACCGCCCGTGCCAGTCGGCCCAGGAACCGCCGATCTCGCCGGTGACCACGGCAAACCCCACCGCCAGCACCAGAGCCCAATGGAAAAGCCGCAAGGGCAGATCCCAGACTTTCACTTTCACGGTCATGACGGCCTCCTCAACTGGAAAATTTCACGGTGCACCCGTAAGGCTGGGTGCTGTCCTTGCTCACCTTCTTGCCGGCCGCCAGTTCGCCCAGGGCCGATTTCACATAATTCTCGGCCTTGCCAATGTCGGCCTTGTCGGCGGACGGAATGCTGTCGATGCCGCCCTTGTAGACCAGCGTCCCCTGAGGATCGATGATGAACAGATGGGGCGAGGTCTTGGCGCCGTAGAGCCTGCCGACAGCACCTTCCGGATCGAGGATGGTGTTGGTCGGCGTGGCGCCACGCTGGGCATTGAGCTTGGCGGCGGTAGCGCCGTCCACGTAGCCCTCCTTACCAGGCGCAGAGGAAATCACCTGCAGCCAAACGATGCCCTTGGCCACGGCGTCCTTCTGCAGTTCGGGAATATTGCCGCTGTCATAGTGCTTTTTGACGAAGGGACATTCGTGATTGGTCCATTCCAGGACCACGGTCTTGCCCTTGAGCGACTGCAGATCCAGGGTCTTGCCATCGGCGGTTTTGCCGGAGAAAGCCGGAGCCGGCTGGCCGATCACGGGGTCGGCGTGGGCGGCAAGACCGGCGAAGGCCAGCAGGATCAGCGCGAATTGAGCGAAGAAACCGGCCGCGGCCCTCGTGCCGCGGCCGGTATCCCTACCCCCGCCCCTACCCAGGAACCTGCGGCCCATGGCCGCACCTTTTTTCCTTCTCCCTCTGGGAGAAGGTGGCCCGAAGGGCCGGATGAGGGAGAGGGAGATCAAGGCGTTCGCTTCGCGAGTCTTTTGGTATTGGAAGATCATGGTTTACTCCTTTAGGGTGAGTGAAGTGGTGGCCCCGTTGGCGGGCGCGATCGCCTCCAGCACGATTTGCGGGGTGAGAATCTGCGGAAGAACGGCTGGACGATTGCCTGCTCCGGCTGGATAAAACACATACAAAGGGACGCCGCTGCGATCGAACTCCGCGAGCTTGGCGGTGATCGCATCGTCACGACTGGTCCAGTCGCCCTTGAGGTAGGTGATGCCGGATTTCCGGAACGCCGCGGAGACGGCACCAGCGCTCAGCGCCACCTTCTCGTTCACCAGGCAACTGATGCACCAGGCCGCGGTGAAGTTGAGAAAGACCGGCTGGCCGCCCGCCAGCAGCGACCGCAGGCGCTGCTCCGAATAGGCTTCCCAGTTGTGTTCCGGAGCCGCTACTGGCGCGGGCGTCGCGGTGGCCGGCATGACGGAGAGCCCGGCATAGCCGCCGGCCACGGCCAGCCCCAGGCATCCGGTGGCGATTACGCCTCCGGTCCGACGCAGCGCCAAGCCGGACGGACGGGAGCGCTCCCAGATCCAGGCGGCAAAAGCGACGGCGATCAAACCGGCCAGCGCCACCGCCAGGGCGCCGGTACCCGCCTGCTGCGCCAGGACCCACAGTAACCAGGCGGTGGTGGCGTACATGGGGAATGCCAAGCCCTGCTTGAGGGTTTCCATCCAGGCGCCGGGTCTCGGCAACAGCCGCCGCAACCCAGGCCAGCAACTCAAGATCAGGAACGGCAGGGCCAATCCCAACCCCAAAGCCAGCAAGACCGCCAGCAGTACCGCCGGTGGCTGGGTCACCGCATAACCCACCGCTGCACCCATGAACGGCGCGGTACAAGGCGCAGCGACCACGCTGGCCAAAACCCCAGTAAAAAAGCTGCCGAGGTAACCGCCGCGCCCGGCCAGGGACGAACCGACCCCGGCGATGCCGGCGCCAACGTTGATCACACCGGAAAGGGCGAGCCCCACGGCAAAGATCAGATCAGCGGTCAGCAGCACGAACAGCGGCGATTGGAACTGGAAGCCCCAGCCGATCGCGGCTCCACCGGCCTTCAAGACAATCAGCAACACACCCAATACGCCAAAACTGGCCAGCACCCCCAGGGAGTAGACCAGACCGTGCAAGCGGATCGCGTTGAGGGAATCCTGCGACTGCATCAGCAGCGCCAGCGCCTTCAGCGACAGCACCGGAAACACACAGGGCATGAGGTTCAGGATCAGGCCACCCGACAAGGCCAGAATCAGCGCAGTCGGCAGATTCAACGGCGCGGGGACGAGCCCTTCTTGCGCAGGAAGAGGGGCGGAAAAATCCTTCGCCATTCCGGCTACGGAAGGCTGGGCCTGCACCGAGAACCCGCGCGACACCGGTCCTGCCGGCGTGCGTTCCGTCACCAGCAGAATCCCGGCCAAGGCCGTACCCGGCGCGGCGGCCTCCCCAGGTTGCAGCTTCAGTTCGATGCCGTCGTTCTGGACGGTCCAGGTCTGAGGCGCGTTGTGGACGATGCGCCCCCACTGCTCAGGGAAGAACTCCACGGCTTCGACGGCGCCCGAAGCAAGTTCCGATGCCACCACGCGCAATCGGATTCCGCCGTTGACATCAGCGACCGATGCCGGCCAGGACCTCGTCAGAGGGAGACTGGCCTGTGCCCGTTGGACCAGCGGACTGCCGGAACCGGCCAGCGCCGGACCAGACACCACCGGCAAATCCAACCCCAGTTCCACCTCATGAGGAATGCAGGTCTCCTCGCACACCAGCCATTTCACCCGTGCGGCAACCGGAAATCGGTCCCCCGGCCGCAGTTCCTGCGGCACCCGCAGCGGCGACAGCAAGGTCACTTCGTCGGCATAGGCGTAACTGGTCACCGGTCCGACGCTGAAGCGCCGGGGTACCGGCCAGAGAATCTCTCCCGCCATCGCTCCGGCGGGTAATTTCCAGGCGATGCTCGTGGCTAAACCGGAATCGCCGGGATTTTTCCAATAGGTATGCCAACGGGGGATGATGCGCTGGTTCACCCCCACCAGGACCTCGGCGCCGGGGTAAACCGCATCCACCGATGCGACCAGAGTCGCCCGCACCTGCTCGGTAGCTGCCTCGGCGGGCGCCGTATGGGCCGGAGAGCAGACCGCGCCAAGAACTGCCGCCAGCAGCATTGCCGCCGCGCCGCGCAAACCCAGGGACGGTAAACCCATCAGTTGCCCCCCGAAAGGATGCCCCGGGCTTAGCCGCCGGACGACTGCCCGGCTTCGGCTGTCCGCGGGGTTTGCGGTGCGATCTTGGTCAACGCGCCGCCTTCCTCCTCGTAATTCTGAGCCCCGACCGCGCCGACGACCCGGAACCCTTTCTCGGCGAGCAAGTCTGCGGCGGCGCCGGCACGCCCGGCGTGGTTGGAAACGGTGACGATGGAGCGGTCCCTGGGGATATAGGAGAGATACTTTTCCAGTTCCTTGGATTGGATGCTCAGGTACGCCGGGAATCCGCCGTTTTTTGTAAGCTCGTCGGGCCGCCGCACATCGATGACCAGCAACTGCTCGGGATGTGCCAACAGCGCGTCGAACTGGGCGCGGTTAAGCTTCGGCGTCTTGTACTTGTACGGCTGGGATGCGCGTTGAGCGGACGGGGTCAAACCGCTCTTGGCTGCATCCTGCTCGGTGGCGGCAAACGCCGGGCTAGCCAACGCCACCAGCACCGGCAGCAGTTTGAAGGGATTACGCATGGGTTCGGATTTCCTCTGTTATAGGGGTTGGTTTGTGACTTCCAGATCATCGGCTGGCTCCAGAGGAATAATGCAGATTGCGCGCCAAACATCGAACAACAGGAATTCAACGGCGTCGTGTGCGGAAAATCAAAGTCTGCACTGCCCCGTCGTCATGGACTGCGTCGGTTCGTTGTGGAGACGGCTTACGGACCCGCCCAAACTACATGTTGCACGGCCAACAGCGGAACCGCAGCCCTGCACGCGGAACAACAGTCTATGATTGCTCAGGAGCGAATAGTCTGGGAAACCGGCAGTTAGCCGGGACATTCCGGACTTCGGAAGGAAGACGCCATGACAACGCGACCGATCAACTCGGTGGGAAATCGCAGATTACCGGCAGTATCCCGCGGTATGTAAAAACACCGGCGAAATACCCGGACTTCAGCCCACCGATTTTTCGCGGCACCGGAAATCCAAGTGCTCCGGCGCCAGATATTGAGAACTTCAGGATGGTTTTCAGCGCGTCCTCGTGAACGCTGACGATATCCGGTTTCCCGCAGCAACCCAAGGAGGCTAGTCATGCACGTCGGCAACATCGTAGGACAGTTAATCGGGGCTATCGTCGGCGGGGCGATAGGAGCCTTGTTGTTGCAATACGCAACAAAATGGGCGGCAAAGTTCAAACCCCCGTTTACAACGGCGCTGCTACTAGTGGGCATATCGTGGGCAGCCGGCGTCGCAATCGACTACAGCGTCGTCATCCCCCTGATCGCTGAATGGTTCGGGGTGATGATCCTGGCATCGGCCGCGGCACAGATCTATCTCTACGCCATCCTGCTCAAACACCCGGAAACCGGACCGATCGGTTACCTGAAAGCCTTCCAGATTTTCCTGATCCTCACCGCAATGGGGGCAGTCATCGGGCTCTTGGTATTGGTACGGTTGCTGTTTATCCCGTGGTCGCATTAGCGCCCTGGGGAAGCGCTGAAGAAATCCATTCTGGATCTCTCAGCGCCCGTTACCGGAAAACGCGGTTTACCGGTAACTCACAAAATCCGTGGCGTACAGCCTCCGATTTTGACGGTGCTTCCCTGCACCGTGGGAACCGCTGAATAAATCAGCGCTACCCTAGCCAGCCTCTGTTCTTTCAACGATTGGTCAACTGCAGCTCGATCCGCCGATTCCGGGCATAAGCCGCCAGGCTCAAGCCGTTGTCGATCGGCTGGAACTCGCCGAAACCATTGGCCGCCAGACGCTCCGGCGGAATGCCTTCGCTGGCCAGGTATTTGACGATGGCCACGGCGCGGGCGGTGGACAGTTCCCAGTTGGAGGGAAAGCGTTCATTGTGGATGGGCGCTCGATCGGTGTGGCCGTCGATGCGCAGCACCCAGTCAATATCGCCGGGAATCTTGTCACTCAATTGACGAAGGGTGGCGGCAAGCTGGGCCAGGCCGCCCTGCGCGGCCTCGTCGAGTTCGGCGGAGCCGGAACCGAACAGAATGTCGGTCGGCACCACGAACCGATCGCCCACTACCCGAACGTCACCCCGACTTCCCAGAGCCTCCCGCAGCCGGCCGAAAAACTCCGAGCGGTAGCGTTCCAATTTGCCAACCTTATTGGCCAGAGCCAGATTCAGCTGCTGGCCAAGATCAGCGATCGTTCCCTCCTTGGCCTTGACGTCCCGGTTCGCGAGTTCGAGGGCTTGGGCCAGTTCGCCAAGTTGCTCCCGAAGCGTGGCGGCCTGGCGACTAAGCAGTTCGATCTGGGCGGTTGCGGCCGCATTGGCCTCGGTCTGCCGCCCCAGTTCCTGCTTGCCGGTTTCGGATTCGGCCAGCAACCGGGCGATTTCCACCTCCAACTGATGCTTCAGCTCGGTCAGTGCCACGACATCGGCGTTGAGGGTGGTCTCCCGGCCAGCAGCGCCTTCTGCCGAAGCCCGCAACCGATCGCGCTCCTCGGTCGCTTGCCGGAGCGACTCCGTCAAGCCGGCCGCCCGCGCCGTCTGCGCTCTCAATTCACCTTCGTTCAGCGACAAGGCTCTGGCCAACTCGGCAACCTGGGCATTCACCGCCTCTAGTGCGCGGGTCTTGAGCGACAGGGTGTCGGACAGCACCGCCTGGCCCACCGCAAAAATCAGCAGCAGGAACACCAGCACCATGATCAACGAGGTGAGGGCATCGACGAAGCCGGGCCAGACGTCAAAACCGCCGCGACGGCGCGAAAGCGCTCTCATGCCCGCGCCTCACGGACATCCAGCGCGGCGGCGATGGTGCGGGACATCAACCGCAGTTCGGCTCGCAGGTCCTCCGGCAAACTACCATCACGCTTGGAGTGGGTCGCCAACAACCGCAGCACCGTCTTGAGTTCATCCTGTACGGCGGCGGCTGCCTGTCGTTCCCGGACATCGCGGTCGAGCACCTCATTGAGCCGATCAAACTGAGCGGTCAGTTCAACGAATTGGCGATTCCCATCGCGGCGCGCCCGCTCGTTGTCGGCGATGGCGCGCTGCATTCGCTCGAGGCCATCGGCAGTCTGCTCCAGCAAGGCTTGCAAATAGGAAGGCACCGAGGTTTCTCCCTCGGCGACCCCGCTGGTATGGGTGTGGGTCATGGCCGAAAGCCATTCTTCCAGTTCCTGATAGAAGCGGTTTTGCGCCTGTCCGGCCTGCAAATTTATGAAGCCGATGATCAGCGAACTGGCGAGTCCGAACAGCGACGTGGAGAAGCTGGTGGACATTCCTCCCAGAGGCTGCCGGAGGTTTTCCTTGAGCGCGGTGAAGGTCGCAATGGCATCGCCGCCCACATTCAGGTCACCAATGATCTCGGTGACCGAGTGAATGGTGACCAGCAAGCCCCAGAAGGTACCCAACAATCCCAGGAAGATCGCCAGCCCGGTTAGGTAACGGGACAAATCCCGAGACTCTTCCAACCGAAGTTGAACGCTGTCGAGGATGGCGCGCAAGGTATGTCCCGACAACAGCAACCGGCTACGATCCCGTCCTCCCAGCAGACGCGCCATCGGAGCCAGCAATCGGGGACGGTGCGGCTCGGCTCGATCCCCGCCGCCGCGCCGATACCAGACCACCCACTGGATTTCCCGCGCCAAAAGCCAAACCTGGCGCAGATTAAAGCTGATCCCGACGGCCAGCACCGCCAGAATGATGCCGTTAAAGAAAGGATTGGCGGCAAAAATCTCTGCCAACTGTGGCGCCACCGTCGAAGCCAACAGGGCAACGCCTACAAAAAAGCTCACCATCCAAATCAAAGCGCGGGTGGGTACGGTCATGGTCGTTTCAGGGAGTGATTGGAAGTCGGGCCCGGCCTGCGGACACGGTGGACGACGAGGCAAAGCGTGGAACCTTCAATTGGTATGCCAATCGCGGCATCGGCAAAAACCCGCTTCCGAATCAGGTAGAAGGTCGCACTAACGACTCCGACGGCCCTTTGGCTGGTGACTTCGAGTCACGATTGGTGACGACCTGACCGCACGTCACCAGCCCCCACCGGCACCGGCTGTTCCTCTTGCAACAGACGGGCAGCATCTTGATTACCGAACAGCAGACTTGGCTGGTCAGATACCAGAACCCAGGCTCGGAACCCCCGCAATCACCACGGCATTCCGCCGAATCTTCTTTTTTTATCAATTCATTACAGATTCCCAGAGAACATCAAAAGAAACCAGGCACGGCGGTTGCATTAAGCCGCTGGTAACGGGCGATGACACCCTCCGCGCTCGCAAATTTGGCTTGTTTCCTCAGATCTCACTCGCTCTGGAACCTCAACATGAAAAAGAAAACACCATTTGCGGTCTTGTTAACCATCGCGGCGACCGCCACGGCGGAGGAAAGATCGGCTGGCGACGCGGCGGCCAAGGCCGCCGCAGATTGGCAACAACAGATTAGCGCCAGCGCCAAACCGGCGGCGGCGGAATCGTCCTTAGGCGATGCGGCCGCCAAAGCCACCGCGGAATGGCAGAAGCAAGTCGGGGCCGGCGCCCAGGCCGCCGCGGCTGAAGCCGCCCCGACCGACCCTGCGGGCAAAGCGATCCTGGCCTGGCAGCAACAGATCGGCGCCCCGGCGGCTCCCGCTGCCGCGGCGCCGGCGGCTGCCGCCGACAAGCCGGTGACGGAACCGGCCAAAACCGCCCAAGCGGAAGCGCCGGCCGACAACAAGACCGCCGACGCCAAGGCCCCGGCGCCGAAGCTCTGGTCGTGGCTGCCGTTAGTCCGTCCCGAAGTTCCCTCCGTTCAGCAGAAGGAATGGGTCCGTACGCCGGTCGATGCCTTCGTCCTGCAAAAGCTCGAAGAGAAAGGCCTGAAGCCCTCCGGCGACGCCGACAAGGCCTCCCTGATCCGCCGCGTCACCCTGGACCTGTGGGGCCTGATCCCTACTCCGGAAGAAGTCCAGACTTTCGTCAGCGACACCTCCCCGGACGCTTACGAAAAACTGGTGGACCGGTTGCTGGCATCGCCGCGCTATGGCGAACGCCAGGCCCGCCACTGGCTGGACCTGTCCCGCTACGCCGATTCCGCCGGTTTCCAGGGCGACCAGACCCGCCCCAACAACTGGCGCTACCGCGACTACGTCATCAAGGCCTTCAACGAGGATAAGGGCTACAACCGCTTCCTCCAGGAGCAGATCGCCGGCGACGAGATCGATCCCAACAATCAGGAACTCCTGGTGGCCACCGGGTTCATGGCCGGCTACCCGGACAACAGCAACTCCCGTGACATGGTGCAGCGCAAGTACCAGATCACCACCGACATCACCGA
>VEPB01000105.1 GCA_012026715.1 Methylococcaceae bacterium
CCAAGGCGAAGCAGGTCGACGCGGTATTCCACGTGCTGGCGCGTATCCGTGACGAGTTGCCACCCTTTCGCTATGTGCTTGCCGGCAGCCGGCTGCCGGAGCAATTCGACGTCGACCGGGAAATCGCGCGGTACGGGCTCGAAGATGTGGTCACCGTAACCGAATATCTCGATGAGACGACCTTCTTCGAGTACGTCGCGGCGGCAGACCTGGTCATCAACCTCCGCTATCCCACCGGCGGCGAAACCAGCGGGACGCTGATCCGTGCCCTTGGCTGCGGCGCTTGCGTGGTGGTGGTCGATCACGGCCCGTTCGCCGAATTGCCGGACGACATTTGCATCAAGGTGCCCTGGTCGGCCGAATTTCTGGATAACCTCGAAACCGCGCTGGTGCAATCCCTCAGCAACGCGGCGGTGCGGCGGGAAATCGGAGATCGGGCCAAACGGTTTCTGCGCGATCGTCACGCCATCGGCAAGTCCGCGTCCGCCTACCGGGCCATCCTGTTGGATGCGATGGCAAGCCCCGAAGCGCCATGGGGCGTCGAACAGCCTCACCGGTTTCTGACCCTGAGGGGGCGGGAGCAGCTTTTTGCCGAGACCGGTTTGCCGACGTCGGGAGCGCTTTGGGTGCGCGAAGCCATCTTGCCCGAAGCCCATGCGGGCCGGCGGCTGGTGCTGGCGAGCGATCAGTCGGCGCTGCAACTTGAATGGCTCGCCCGGCACGGCTATGGCCCTGACCGCATCGATTGGCTGCCCGTCGCCCCGGAGGCCCCAAGGCCGCCGCGCAGGGGCGCCGATGCAGCCCTTTACGCCGCGACGAAGCCCGATATCGCGGCGTTCCGGGATTGTTTAGCCCGGTTCAACGAGGCTCTGGCTTTTGGCGGGATACTGGTGGTCGATCTGGTGCAGGCGGAGGATTCCGGCTCCGATCTGTTGACGAACCCGGCCCGCGTCGAGGCGGAACTGTCACGAGCGGGCTTCCGCCTGCTGCACCGCGCCTTGGGAGGGGCTTCCGATGTTTCGCTGGCCCCCGGTTTTCGTGGCGACGACCCGGTTGCCGCGGACGTTTTCGAAGCCTGCTGGCAAGCCGTTAAGATCACGGAGTTCACCGTTCGGGGAGAACTTCCGCTAACACCGGTCCTTAACCGAGCCCAGATCGCATGCCCAGCATGATGCGGGAACAGCTTTTCCGGCGCGTGTTGGCCGAGACCGGCCGGCCGGCCTATTTCGGCGGCTCCGGCATCGGTTTGTTGCCGGGCCTCCATCGCGCTACCGGGCCGTGGTCCGCTGCGGTATGCATCGACGAACCGGCTTCGCCCATCGCCGCCTGGTTGAAGGTCAACACGGACGCAGAACTCTTTTGCTTCCCGAAACTCGCCGGTACCCGAGGCCGACCGCCTGCACCGACATTGCACGGCCCTTGGGATGCCGGGACTGTCCCGGCGGTTCTCGGCGACAGCGAGCGCGATCTGGTCGGCGTCGAGGACATCGCCTTCGGATTCGCGGCCAAGCCGGTACGATTTCGGCAACGCAGCTTGGACGGATTGCTTGGCGACGCGCTGCGACCTGGATTTATCCATATCGGAAGCTTGCATCAAGCGGCGGCGATTATCCGCGGCGCCCAGCGCCTGCTCCATCGATGCCACCCCGCCATCCTGCTCGTACGGGATGCGCCGGCCGGAAGGGGCTCCGGCGTAACCGAGTTTTCGGCGCTGGCCGAAGCTTTCTCCGACGCCCGCTATCAGCTCTACGACGGAATGCTGAACCCGTGCGGCACTGCTGAGGAAATCCGCACGGCTCTGGACCGATGGCTGGAATCGGCCTTCCTGGGGTTACCCAAGGGATACGACATCGCTACCCTGATGCACGCTTTCTGGGACGACCTGACCAGCTATCGCCCCAGCCCGGAGCGGGGCCTGCGCCTGGCTGTTCACGAAATCACCGATTGCACCGGCTTCTATGCCGAGGAGCATTGGGACGACTTGCGTTGGCGCTGGACCGGACCGCGGCCCCGAGCAAGCGTCAGAGTGCCCTTGGCGCGTCCGGGGTATTACCGGCTGTGCTGCCGGCTGCTCAAGGTCGCGAACGACCAGATCCTCGACAGCTTGCGCATCTTCGTCAACGGCGAAGCCATCCGGCACATGGCCCGGATCAGCGAGCACCAAATCGTCCTGGAAGCGGACCTCTCCTTGAGCCTCGCCCGCTTTGCACCGGTCACCGAAATCCTCTTCGTCCATTCCGAAACCTATTCCATCAATCCCGACGATCCGCGCCGACTGGGCTTGGCGCTGATGGCTATCGAACTGGAGCGCCAAGGATGACGAACACGCACTGCCTCGTGGTCTCGCCGATACCCAGCCACCCGCAATTTCAGGGGAACAGCGCCCGCATCTTCCGGTTCTGCCGTAGCCTCCAAGCCTTGGGTTACCAGGTGCATTTCCTCTATTACCCGCTGGAAGGCTTGAGTCGAACGCAACAAGACGAGATGTCCATCGCCTGGGACTACTTATATACGCTGCCCTGCGGCCTGCCTTCGGGCGGCAAGATGTCCCGGGGCGACCACTACGGGATCGACGACTGGTACGACCCACGGGCCGGCGACCTGGCCGCGAAGCTCCATCGTCGCTGGAACTACGCATTTGTGCTGGTCAATTACGTCTGGTTTTCCGGCGTGCTGGAAGCCCTGCCCAGCAACCTCACCAAGATCATCGACACCCACGATGTGTTCGGCGACCGCCATATCCGTGCGACGCAGGCAGGCATGAAGCCCGAATGGTTCTACACCACGGTAGAGGAGGAAAAGCGGGGGCTGGAGCGGGCCGACATCGTCCTGGCGATCCAGGATGAAGAAAAGCGCTATTTCGAATCGTTGGGGCTCCCCAGAGCCGAAACCGTCGGCTTTGTCACGCCCGGCCGCCGGGTGGCCCGCCTGCCCCGAGAACGCATGAGCTTCGGTTATCTCGGCAGCAGCAACCCGTGGAACGTCAATGGCTTCAGCAGCCTGGTCGCGGAATTAGCGAGTTATCCAGGCATCGAACGACACGCCGATTTCCTGCTTGCCGGGCCGATCTGCGACAAGCTGCAGGGCAGTACCGGTCCATTCCGAGCCATGGGCGTCGTCGACCGGGTGGACGATTTCTATGCCCGCGTCGACATCGCCCTCAATCCAATGGTTGGCGGCACCGGATTAAAGATCAAGACCGTCGAAGCCTTGTCGTTCGGCTGCGGCGTCGTGTCAACGGCAGACGGCTTCGTAGGCATCGAATCC
>VEPB01000509.1 GCA_012026715.1 Methylococcaceae bacterium
CCGGATCTGCTCCATGGCTTCGGTAATATCTGCAATGACCAACAAATGGCCATGATCGCCGCCGAATCCGGATAGGGGAAACAGTTGCAGTTCCAGATCCCGTTCCTGGTACCGCACCTCGGTCGCTTGGCGTAACTGTTCGAGCCGGCCGACTTCACGCGTCAACCGTCCGAACAAATCGATGTATCGGTCGAAATTGGTCAACGCCACAACATTGGCGCGCCAGGGCTCCAGCCAGCGTGCGGAATCCGGGGACTGCCCCGCGTCAGGCTGGGTTTCGACGATCAGGCCCAGATCGGTTCCGGATACGCGCCGGAAATCGAGCACCACGTCGGCCAAGGAAATCCCCAGGATCAACGCACCCGCCCCGGTCAGGTCCCGCCCCATGACCGGGGCAATGGCGATTTGCAGGCAGGTGTCGGTACAGTCAATCAATACATCGGGCCGCTCCGTCCTCACGACGGCCCGGACCGCTTCGGCGAACCGACTACTATGACTGCGCGCGGGCGTCGGCTGCGCCCACACGGGCACACCCGAGGCATCGACCAATTCGATGGTCTCCACCCCCATATTCAGTTGGAGGATGCCGGACAGCGCGTCGAGCGAGGTGCCCGATCGATCGGCGCGACCGGCTGCCGGGATGGCTGACTGAATTCCCGACAGGGAAGCCACCATGGTGCCAAGTTGAGTCAAATGGCGGGCTGAGAGATCCAGCAACCCCTGAGCCTGAAGGGCGTACTGGCGTTGCAGGCTGCCGCGCCGCTCATCGAACTGGCGACGCATCTCCAGATAGTTGAAGGTGACGAAACAGCCGCTCAGTACCAGGAACAGTAACCCGGTCGAAAGGGAGACCTTCCATTTGAGACTGAAAAATCGTCGGAATCGACGGGACTGATCCATGGCATCTCTCATCGTGGCGGCCGGCGTGGACCGTTCATCTCCGCCGGCTTTAGCCGCGGGCTGTCTTCATGACTCAAACACGCTTGCTCCGCTCCCATGGCCCCCTTGCCGCAATCGGGCCCGCACTGGCGCCAGCGGTCGATCGAGGAGCCTCGAAGCGACTACCGTAAACGATCAGACCGGGCCGTTCAATGAAGATAGCTGGCGAGGATAGTAAATGAAATAAGTCTGGTCGAATTTATCACGAATCAACCGCACGTTTGCCATTCGGCTGGCCTCTGCTGACATCTCCGGAGAACCTCAAAAACTCCAGCGCTTCACGACCGCACCGCATAGTGCCGAGAATACCTGAAACGCCGACCTACGACCCCTCTTCGACGAAACGACGCTTGCAGCGGCACTTCCGGAATCGCGCGACCGGACATCGCGCGACTTCTTGGCCGCATGCGCCGCGTTTCCGTGATCAGTTCCTGACGACCGTTAAGGGGGGCGGTGTAATTTCATCCGTGCCGTTCGATTGCGATGTACCCGGTGACGACTGAGGTCCTGGATGGAGGGAAGAAACCGGAGCGAGTGGCCATATCTTCCCGTCATCGGTCAGAAAGCTCCAGACTTCGGGCCGTTGCGCCCGGCACTGGCGCATGACTTCCCGGCAGGAGCTGAGATACGCATTGACCTTGCCGTGATATGGAATACCCTCGGCGGCCAGCGTCAATCCAAGGCCAAAACGTTCGAGCCGCCGCTGCAAGCGGGGCTCCATTCCCGCGCACCAGAATGAAATTCCGTTCCGCCAACTCATATCAATCATGGCTTTGACCAAACCGAGAACCGGGTGCGGACCATGCCGACGATCGCCGGGATCATCGGAAAATTCGGGCTTCGCTTCGGCCAATCCGTCGGGGAATGCACTTTCCCCCCTGCGGCAGCGAAACCGGGCCGACAGGATAAAACGGGAGATTTCCGCGACCGCTTCAGGCCGCAGAGGTGGCTGGTGGGCGTGCGTCAGCGGGCCGGCATATTGTTCAATGGGGAACACCCACATCGGGTCGGCCGGATCGTGCACCACCAAACGGACCGTTCCCGCTAATGTCTGGCTGGGGAGATGAAAAAGCAGTGCGTGAAACGCATGGTCGTCGTAGGCATCGCGCTCTTCGCCGGTCGGATAATTCGCAGGATCGAAGTCCGGAATCCGGTTTTCGAGGCAATAAACCTGATAGCGAAGCCGGTATGCCTGGCTTCGCAGTTCAGGCGTATCCGCTGAAATGATCTCGAAATATCTTGCGAATTCTTCGGAGAGCTCGTAAGGGGTATTCATGGTTCTGGATGTTCCCTGTGGTCGTGATGGCCAAACTATCGCACCGGCCCGTTCTGGTGCTGCATCTCTAGTAGTGAGCCGGCATAGGGTTGCGCTTGCGGCGCCCATCCTCGAGGGACGGCACCCACATGTCGCTAACCCCTAGCGGCAAGGTAAGCGAAAACTTCAGCGAATGGAATTGGCTCCCTGCGGTCTAACGAATAGGAAAGTCACTCCAACCCTTGTCCGACGTGGTGCGCCCTGCGGGGTTTATCCCGGCCGGCAAGCCTTCAATGCGACCTGAAGGAGGTATGTGTCATGTTCCTTAAACGCAAATCCGACGGCCATTTGGTCGAAGTTCTGAGCCTCCAGGACCTGGTCAATCCCAACCACAAGACGCTCGTGGGCAGACTTCATTACGGCGAGGAAATGCAGGATCCGGAAACCTTTGCGAAAACCGACCTGATTTTTCCTTCCGGCGAATGGCTGCCGCGTTGCTGGGTGGACATTCACTATCGTGACCAGGAACTGCGCAAAACCGCTGCATGATCAGCCCGATGCCAACCGGTGCGCGAAGCGGGTCGTTTCCGGCAGGCGGTAGCGGGTGGTGCAACGGTCCACGAGATTCAGTGCGGTCGCCAGACTTACCCGGTGACCGGCCGAGACGAAGATCGGGGTAATGTTGGCACGGGAACGAACGACCGCGCCAACGATATCTCCGTTCACATGAAGCGGCGACCAGTTGCCGCGGGCGCTGGCCGGCGGGTCGAATGTGCCGACGAGACGGGTCTTGCCAACACCAATGGTGGGAATGTCGGTGACTACGCCCAAGTGACAGGCGATTCCGAAGCGACGGGGATGGGCGTAGCCTTGCCCATCGACCACGATCAGATCGGGCAAGGAACGCAAGGTGTCGAGAGCAGCCAGAACGGCGGGAATCTCCCGAAATGACAGCAACCCCGGAACATATGGAAATGAAGTCGGAAGCCGAACGACCGATTGGTCGACTAGTTCGAGTCCAGGAAAACTGAGCACCGCGACGGCAGCGCGGGTCACCGTTCCATTTCGCTCGAAACCGCAATCCACACCCGCCACCCTGCCAATGCCCGGCAGATCGTCGTGCAGGACGACCAGCGGAGCAAGTTCGCGCTGCAACGCGACCGCCTCGGTTGGCGTCAGATCCCAGCGGTGTGGGTGCCGGAGCGCCAAAGCCACGCTGTCACCGCCTTGACGCCAGGACCCGCTTCGCTTCCCCCCAAAGGGTATCCAGCATTTCCGGCTCGCACTGGGCCATGGAACGAGAGCCGAGCCGGCGTTCCATATAGCGGAACCGATCGGCGAACTTGCGGTTGCTGGCCCGCAGCGCCGTCTCCGCATCGACCTCCAGATGCCGTGCCAGATTGACCACAGCGAACAGCAGATCACCCACCTCGTCTTCGATGGCCGCTTGATCGTCCGCCTCGAACGCAGTGCGCAGTTCCATCAGCTCCTCTTCCACCTTGGCAAACACCGGCTGGGTGTCCGGCCAGTCGAAGGTGGCGCGAGCCGCCTTCTTCTGGATCTTGTCGGCCTGCATCAGCGCCGGCAGGCTAGAGGCAACCCCGTCTAGCGCGCTATCCGGCGCCAAGCCGGATTTCTCGGCCTGTTCGTCGATCTTGGATTCTTCCCAGTAACGCTGCCGATCGGCATCGGTTTCGAACACCCTGCCGTCGAAGACATGGGGATGGCGCCGGATCAGCTTGTCGCAGATGCCGGCGGCAACCGCCTCGAAATCGAACAGCCCCGACTCCTCCGCGATCCTGGAATGAAACGCCACCTGTAGCAGCAAATCTCCGAGTTCTGCGCGCAGATCACCGAAATCCCGCCGTTCCACCGCATCGGCGACTTCGTAAGCCTCCTCCAGGGTATACGGAACCAGGCTGGCGAAATCCTGCCGCAGATCCCAAGGGCAGCCCTGCTCAGGGTGCCGAAGCTGCGCCATGATCTCGATGAGCCGGCGGGTGTGCCGCATTTCCCTAAAACTCGCTGCCGTAGTTTTCGCGGTAGCGCGCCTTGAACTCCTTCAGGGTAAAGGAGTGATTTTGGGTGCCAGCCGTTTCCACCTTGATCGCGCCCAGCAACGAGGCGACTCGCCCGGTCACCGCCCAATCCAAGTCCTCCAGCAAGCCATACAGCAAACCGGCCCGATAGGCATCGCCACAGCCGGTGGGATCAACCACGGCCTTGGGACTGGCGGGAGGAATCTGCAGGATCTGACCCTCGGCATAGATCAGCGAACCGCTGGAGCCCTTGGTGACGATCAGAGCCTTCACCTTGGAGGCCAGTTGCTCCGGAGCCAGCCCGGTACGCTCCTGCATCAGCTGCGCCTCATAGTCGTTGAGGGTGATCCAGTCGGCCAGCTCGACGAACTCCATCAGTTCGGGGCCGCTAAACATGGGCATGCCCTGGCCCGGATCGAAGATGAAGGGTATGCCGGCTGCAGCGAACTGGCGGGCATGCTGGACCATGCCCTCCTTGCCGTCGGGGGCGACGATACCCAGCCGGATACCGCGGTCCGTCGGCACCTCGTTGAGATGCGAAAACGACATGGCGCCGGGGTGGAAAGCGGTGATCTGGTTGTCGTCCATGTCAGTGGTGATATAGGCCTGACCGGTGAAGGCCTCGTCCACGGTCCGGATGAAATCCTGGCTGATGCCGCAATAGGACAGCCATTGGGCATAAGGGGCGAAATCCTTGCCCACGGTCGCCATGATTGTCGGTTCGCCGCCCAGCAGTTTCAGGTTATAGGCGATATTCCCTGCGCAGCCGCCGAACTCCCGGCGCAATTCGGGCACCAGAAACGACACGTTCAGGATGTGGACCTGTTCCGGCAGGATATGGTTCTTGAATTGGTCATGGAACACCATGATGGTGTCGTAGGCCATGGAGCCGCAGATCAAAGCACTCATTGGAAGAGAAAGCCCTAGTCGGTTGATGTTGGGTAAAGCGGCCGTCGAGCCGTGTAAGCCACGTCCGGCTGGCGCGCCGCGCGGACCTCGTCCAGCCGCCGTACCGGCATGCTGTGGGGAGCCTGCCGCAAGCGCTCGGGCTCGGTCTCCGCCTCCTGCTTGAGCATGGCCAGGATATGGGCGAAGTGGTCCAGGGTCTCCTTGCTCTCGGTTTCGGTAGGCTCGATGAGCAGACATTCCTTGACCAGCTGCGGAAAGTATACGGTTGGTGCGTGGATCCCGTAATCCAGCAGCCGCTTGGCGAAATCGTAGGCTGTCACGTGGTGGTCGCGCGCCAGGGTTCGCAGGGTCACGATGAATTCATGGGTCGCGCGGCGCTCGCCAAAGGCGGGATCGAAGCCGGCCTGCCTCAGTTTCGCCGCCAGGTAGTTGGCATTCAGTACGGCGAACTCCGCCACCCTAGTCACGCCGAGCCGGCCCAGCATGCGGGCGTACACATAGGCCCGCAGCAGCACCCCGATGTTGCCGCCGAAAGCGGTGAGCCGGCCGATGCTCTGGGGCAGATCGCCCTCCGCCAGCAGTCGGTATCCCTGACCGTTCCGACGAGCCACCACCGGCAGCGGCAAAAACGGTTGCAGCGCGGCGCTCACACCGACGGGCCCGGCACCCGGCCCGCCGCCCCCATGCGGCGTGGCGAACGTCTTGTGCAGGTTGAGGTGGATCACGTCGAACCCCATGTCGCCGGGACGGGTCTTGCCCTGGATGGCGTTGAGATTGGCGCCGTCATAGTAGATCAGTCCGCCGGCACCGTGGACAATTTCGGCGATGACCCCGATGCGACGCTCGAACACCCCGAGGGTGGATGGATTGGTCAGCATGATACCGGCGGTGTGCGGTCCCACCAGGCTGCGCAGGGCATCCAGATTGACGTCGCCGGTGGCGTCGGTGGGCACTTCGCGCACCGCGAAGCCGGCCATGGTGGCGGACGCGGGATTGGTGCCGTGGGCCGCGTCGGGCACTAGCATCTCGGTCCGCGCCGAGTCGCCGCGGGCACGGTGATAGGCGGCGATGATCGCCACCCCGGCGAATTCCCCCTGGGCACCGGCCGAGGGAGCCAGGGAAACGGCCGCCATTCCGGTGATTTCGGCAAGCATTTGCTGCAATTCGAAGCAACAGGCGAGGGTTCCCTGTCCCGCACCGTCCAGCGCAAGCGGATGCACGCCGGCGAAGCGAGGCGAGCGCACCAGCGCATGGCAGGCCTTGGGGTTGTACTTCATGGTGCAGGACCCCAGAGGATAGAACTGGGTGTCGATGGAGAAGTTGCGCTGGGACAGCTGGGTAAAGTGGCGCACCACGTCGAGCTCCGACACTTCGGGCAACGGCGCCGGCTCGCGGCGCAGCAGATGGGCCGGCAGATCGTCGACGGCGGCCGATGCGGGCGGCAGGTGGGCTCCGGCATGGCGGCCGCGGCGGGATTTCTCGAAAATCAGCATGGCTCGGCCTCCCGGCAATCAAGATGGATCGGAGCGGCGCGGCCCTCGCCGCACAGCAAGGACGGCAGCAGATCCATCCGGTCAAAGGTCTGGGCGCCGCTGGCAGCGAGCGCTTCGGCATTCGCCATGGCGGCATAACCGAAGACCGTCATGCCTGCGGCAACCCCCGCCCGCACCCCCAGGACGCTGTCCTCCACCACCGCACAGCGGTCGGGCGACACCCCCAGGACTGCGGCGGCGTGAAGGAACAGATCCGGCTCAGGCTTCCATCGCCCGATCTCGTAGGCGCTGAAAATGCGGCCCTCGAAATAGCCCAGCAATCCGGTCAGACCGAGGCTCAGCTCAATCTTGTCGCGGGGACCGCTGGAAGCGACACAATAGGGTATGGCGAGTTCCCGCAAGACTGTCTCGGCTCCGGCCACGACCTGGAGTTCGGCCCGGAATACCGACTCCATGCGCTGCCGGGCGCGTTCGGTAAAATCCGCCGGCAGCCGCCGGCCCAGCCGCGATTCGATATAGGCCACCGCATCCGCCATGCGACCGCCCATGAATTGCGCCAAGGCCTCATCCAGAGTCAACGGCACCCCCAATTCGGCGGCACAATCCACCAAGACCTGGTTACCGAGACGCTCGCTGTCCACCAGGGTCCCGTCACAGTCGAAGATGATGGCCTCGTAATTCATGCAGCGGCGCCCAATGAAAGCTGTGGCCGGCATCGTAGCCGACCCGGGCGGCAACGTCCACGCCAACACCCGCCAAGCTTTGCGAAGGTCGGCGCGGCAGCTTGGATCCGGCGATTCATCGGAGGAAACGGAACTTTCGTCGTACGGCAGTCGTCGCACAATCGAGTCGGGGTTACACTTGTGGCTTTCCGCGCCCGTGAGCGGCTCCGATGCACGAACTTTCCCTCTGCGAAGGTATCCTCAAGGTGCTGGAGGAGCAGGCCGTGGTCCAGAACTTCAGCCGGGTCCGAACAGTCATCTTAGAGATCGGCAGGCTGGCGGGCGTCGAAATCGAGGCGCTACGGTTCGGATTCGATGCGGTCATGAACGAAAGCCTCGCCGCCGGCGCGCGGCTCGACATCGTCGAGACGCCGGGCCAGGCCTGGTGCA